>JAYTYH010000362.1:0-2297 GCA_043742485.1 Rhizobacter sp. | reverse complement strand
CGACGACGACACCGACGGCTCGCAGACGCCGCACGAGCGCCTGCCGCGCAGCGTGCTGTCGGCCCAGCACGCCGACACGCTGCTGGCGGCGGCGATCGCCGGCGTCGGCGTCGCGGCGCTGCCTTCATTCATGCTCGAAAACGCTCTGGCGAGCGGCTCGCTGGTGCGCGTGCTGCCCAGCTGGCACATCGCCCGCCTCACGATCTACGCGGCGGTGCCGACCCGCCTCTACCTGCCGGTGCGCATTCGCACCTTCACCGATTTCCTGGTCGAGACTTTCCAGTCCAAAGGCGACCCCTGGCTCGCCGCAGCGCCACGGCGCTGACGGAGGCGATCACAGAAAGCCGAGGTCGCGCTGGCCGGTGTCGTAGTTGTGCAGGTTGGGCAGCACCGTGAGCAGGTCGCTGTCGCCGATGCCGAACCACTTGCCGAGCGTGGCCGCGAACTGGTCGACCGACGTGCTCGGCAGCAACCGGCCCTGGCCAACGTCGTCGGGACCGTCGTTGGCCACGACAGGCGCACTGCCGTAATAGCGGCCGCCCCGGACGGCGCCGCCGAGCACGAAATGCATGCTGCCCCAGCCGTGATCGGAGCCGTCGTTGGCGGTCATCGTGCGGCCGAAGTCGGAGGCCGTGAACGCCGTCACCTGGCTGGCGACGCCGAGCTCGACGGTTGCCTTCTGGAAGGCGGCCAGCGCCTCGGCGACGCCGGTCAGCAGGCCGGGGTGAATCGAGGCCAGCCCGTCGTGGGTGTCGAAGCCGCCCATCGACACGAAGAAGACCTGTCGCTTGGTGGCCGTGGTGCTGGCCGTCGAGATCATGCGGGCGACGAACCGGAGCTGGTCGGCGAGAGCGTTGCCGGCCGGGAACCGTGTCGCCAATGGCGCCGCCGCGGTGAGCGCGGTGGTGAGCACGCTGCCAGCGTCGATCGAGCGCTTGGCGACACGGCTGTACTCGTTCTCGAACAGATGGGTGCGCGGCGCCGTCACCAGCGACTGCAGCGCGGCCGAGCACGCCGCCGAGCCGAACAAGGGCGACATCAGGCCGGTGAAGGCGACCGGCCCCATGGTCGAGACCTGGTATTGCACGGCCGTGCTGCCGGAGAGGAAGACGGCGTTGCCCGACACGTTGACGCAGGTGAACGTGGCGTTGCCGTTGCCGGCCTCGAACAGGTCACCCATGCGGCCGCCCCAGCCCGACGCCGCGCCTTCGGGCGCCGACGACTGCCAGACCGATTGCTGGTCGTTGTGCGAGAACAGCTTGGGCGGCAGCGGCACCGACTTTGCGGTGTACTGCGCCTTGGTGGTCGGCTGCACCAGCGTGCCGACGTTGAGCAGCACACCCATCGTGCCGGCGCTGAAGAGCGGCAGCAGCGGCGCCAGCTCGGGCGCCAGCGCGTAGCTGCGGCCAAACGGCAGTGCCAGCGAGGGCGCCAGGGTCGTCGCGACGAGGTCGGCGGCGGCGTAGGCCAGCGTGGGCCGCATGCCGCGGTAGGCCGCATAGCTCGCGGCATCGACCGGAACGAGCGTGTTGGCGTAGTCGTTGCCACCGTAGAGGAAGACGCAGACGAGCGCCTTGTAGTCGGTGGCGGTGGCGGCAGCGGCTTCGCCCATCGCCGCGAGGCTGAGCGCCCACGGCGCCGCGCTGCCGGCCAGCGAGAGGGCGGAAGCGCGCTGCAGGAAGGCGCGCCGGGAGGCATCGATCGTCATGTTCCGTTCCTCACTTCAGGACCACGAATTCGGGCGAGGCGGCGACGAGCAAGAGGCTCGCGTAGATGCGCTTGAGCCGGGTGGCGTCGGTGCCCGATGGCAGTGTCGCGACGGCGGTCGAGATCGTCGCCAGCGTCGCCGTGCCCAGCTGACCAGCGGCGAGCACCAGCGCGATCTCGGTCGCCAGCGCGGCGGCGTCGTCGGCCATCGCCAGCAACGGCGAATAGTCGGCAACGAGATCGCCGACGCCACCGGCCACGGCCCGCTGCAGGTAGTTGACGACGCCGACCACGGACGATTCGTTGTTGAGCTGGAACTCCGGTGCGACCAGCGCCGCCGCAGCGATCGGGCTGTTCGGCGGCACGTAGCCGGGCCGGAAGAAATTGAACACCGAGGGCGAGCGCAGCGGGCTCTGGCCGAGTTGCAGTGCCGGATCGGAGGTGTTGCCGACGTTCCATGCGCCGCTCGCCGAGGCCACCTTCCAGGCCCGGGCCCAGCCGGCGAAGCGCAGCATCGGTTCGCGCAGCTTGCCGCTGCCGGTGCCGCCCGCGATGGCGGCGCTGCGTGCTTCGTCGTCGAGCAGGATCGC
>JAYTYH010000361.1:0-3285 GCA_043742485.1 Rhizobacter sp. | reverse complement strand
GCGATCGCCGCCGCCAGCAGCGTGTCGGCGTGCTGGGCCGACAGCACGCTGCGCGGCAGGCGCTCGTGCGGCGTCTGCGAGCCGTCGGTGTCGTCGTCGCGGTGCAGCGCCAGCGAGGGCAGCGCGCCGGCCGTGTTCACCACCAGCGAGAGATGGCCGGCGAGATCGTCGAAGGTCAGCGGCGTGCCGGCCCGGGCCAGGTAGGCGGGCGAGGCGCACAGCACCACCAGCGAGGTGGCGAGCCGGTGAGCGACGAAGTCGCCGTGCGCCAGCTCGGCGCGCGCCATCAGGATGGAGACGTCGAAGGCTTCGTCGGCCATGTCGATGACGCCGGTGCTGGCGAGCTCGAGCGAGACCTCGGGATGGCGGGCGAAGAAGCGCGGCAGGTGCCGGGCGAGCTGGTGCGACGAGAACGCGCCCGGCACCAGCACGCGAACGCGGCCGCTCGGCTGCACCGCCGAATGCGTTGCCAACGACTCCGCCTCGTCGAGGTCGGCGAGGATGGCGCGGGCCCGCGCCAGGTACTGCTCGCCGGCCTCGGTGAGCGCCAGCCGGCGCGTCGAGCGCTGCAGCAGGCGCACGCCGAGATGGGCCTCGAGATCGGCGACGCGGCGGGTCACGGCGGCGGGTGCGGCGGCCAGCGCCCGGGCTGCGGCGGCGAAGCTGCCCTCGTCGACGACGCGCACGAACGACTGCATGGACAGCAGGCGGTCCATTGCGCGTCAACCCGCAGCCGGACCGTGCATGGCAGGCAGTCTACAAGTGGGTCGGCAGAGCCGGCGGGCCGACCGCGAGAGGCCCCATTCGTGCGAATTTCGCAATGGCGCGTTGAGCTTCGCGGGGTTTGTGCAACGCCGACCGGTGCCTACATGAGATCCATCGGCGCCTGGCCCTCCCGGGGCGCGGCGCCGAGAACGTCCACTACCGAAGAAGGAAACGCATCGTGAACACCACCAAGAACATTCTCGCCATCGCCACCCTGGCCCTCCTCGGCGGCACCGCCATGGCCGACGTCCGCAGCAGCGGCTACGTGCCGGCCGGCCAAGGCGTGATCGACGATGTTCCCGCCCGCAGCTCGCAGCTGAGCCGCGACGACATGAACCGACAGGTCGCGCAGGCCCGCTTCGACGGCACACTCGTTCCGGCCGGCCAGGGCGTCTTTGGCGATCACCCGTCGACGACGTCGATCGTGGCCCGTGCCAGCGTCAAGCAGGACGTCGTCCGCGCCCGCCTCGCTGGCGAGCTGGTGCCGGCCGGCGAAGGCCCGGTCGAGCCGCAGCGGCTGGCCCGCAATGGCAGCGCCCGCGAGTTCCCGGTCGCATTCGCGCGCCGCTGACCGACCCCGGCCGGCGCTCTCCGCGCCGGGCGCCCGCGAACGCTGAGTCGTTGGTTCGCGGGCGGCTGCCCGCTGCGCCCTCTAGGCTGCCGTCAGCCACGCCGGAAGCGGCCACTCCTGCAGCTCTGCGACCCGTTGCGTCACCCACCGCGCTTCGGCTTGCGACACCTGTGCCGGCGCGGCACAAAGGCCGTCGAGGCATTGCCTGAGCGACACGTCGGCGCGGTCGGGATCGGGATGATTCGCGGCCAGGAAGGCGGCGGCGTGCAGGGCCAGGTCTTCGCAAAGATCGTGACGCGCTTCGGTTTCCTGCCGTGACAGGATCGGTTGGCCATGCCTGGAATGGATGGCCAGAAAAGCGTCGGGAACAAACGTCTGATTGTGGTCGTACACAAGACGACGTTAGCCCAATGTCGGCGACGCCGTATCCGACTCTGCGGGCGCCGAGCGTGCGCAGCACCGGCGGCAATGCCGCGGGCTGGCCGGGCAGGCCGCCTACGGCGTCGAACAGGCAGCCGTAGAGCAGCGCCGCGGCCCGCGGTGCGATCGGCTCGACGAGAGCGAAGCTGTGGCGGAGGAGATCGAGCCGCCGGGCGTTCATGGCGGCCTTTCTGTCGGGAATGCAGCGAGCACCGGAACCTGAGTTGCAGGCCTGTTGCGAAGCCCGGGACCGTGCAGTACAAACAGGACCCGTTCGCGCTGCGAGTCCCGCATGACCCAGATGAAACACCTGAGCATCGTCGACGGTGCCTTCCTGCACATCGAGAGTGCCGAGATGCCGATGCACGTTGGCAGCCTCAACCTGTTCGAGCCGCCGGCCGGCTACAGCGGCAGCGGCTACTACGAGGCGGTCAAGGAGCACGTCGGCAAGCGCATGCACATGGCGCCGGTGTTCACCCGCAAGCTGGAGCTGATGCCCTTCGATCTCGCCAACCCGGTCTGGATCCACGACGACGACGTCGATCTCGACTACCACGTGCGCCACATGGTGCTGCCCAAGCCGGGCTCGATGAAGCAGCTCGAGGCCCTCGCTGCGCGCCTGCACTCGATGCTGCTCGATCGCAGCCGGCCGCTCTGGGAGTTCTACGTGATCGAGGGCCTGGCCGACGGCCGCATCGGCTTCTACGGCAAGGTCCACCACGCGGCCGTCGACGGCCAGGCCGGCGTGGCGATGGCGACCAGCATGTTCGACCTCACGCCGGAGCCGCGTGCCGTCAAGCCGCCGCGGGAACGGCGCGGCCACACCTACCAGCTCGGAGTCGCCGAGCTGCTCGCGGCGGCGCTGCAGAACCAGTTCCAGCAGCTCGTGCAAAGCCTCAAGCTGCTGCCGGCCATCGCCAGCACGGCACTGAGCGCGGCCCGCGGAGCGCTCGCCGCGCGCCGCGCCGAGAGCGCCGAAGACCGCGCCGAGCGCCAGGCCGACAAGCCGGCCTCGATGTTCAAGCTGGCACCGTCGACGCCGTTCAACCACACCATCACCAACCAGCGCGCGTTCGCGGCGGTGTCGCTGCCGATGCCCGAGGTCAAGGCCATCGGAAAGGCCGTCGGCGGCTCGATCAACGACATCGTGCTTTGGCTCTGCAGCACGGCGCTGCGCACGTACCTGAAAGAAGGTCGCGAGTTGCCCGAAAAGTCGCTCGTCGCCGGCGTGCCGATCTCGCTGCGCGCCGAGGGCGACACCAGCGCCAACAACCAGGTCGCCGGTACGCTGATCGACCTCGGCACCGAGATCGCCGACCCGCTTGAGCGCCTGAAGGCGATCCGGCGCGGCACCGCGGCGATGAAGAGGCAGATGGGCACTTTCCACGGCGTCATCCCCACCGACTTTCCTTCGCTCGGCTCGCCCTGGCTGATCGCCGGCCTGGCGGCGCTGTACGGGCGCTCGCGCATCGCCGACTGGCTGCGCATCACCAACGTCACGATCTCCAACGTGCCGGGCTCGCGGGTGC
>JAYTYH010000360.1:0-3982 GCA_043742485.1 Rhizobacter sp. | reverse complement strand
CGTCATCATCAGTAGCTACAGTTAATCAACCGGGCACTTTTAATTATACTGTAACGAATACATCGAATGGTTGTAAAACAGGGTCGATTCGCGGCATGAAGGCAAGGGAACGTGCATTGGTCCCCTGATCATCGACGCCGGTCAGGACGGTGAGAGATTCGATGTTGGCGCGAGAGGTAATGTGCATGCCGACCTGTCGTTGTCGTTGTCTTTCAATTCGCTGCTGGCCGAGACAGATGGCGGTTTGCTCAAGCGAGTGGACAGTAAAGCTGGTGTTCTTGCGAAGCTGGGCGCGGCCGGTTCTAGGGTTCGACGCGGGGGCGTCGATATTGCGGGGCGCCGCGCCGAAGAGCTAGTTGATGAAGACAAGGAGGAAGGCAAGAAGATTCGCCTGTTCGTTGCGGAGACATTAATGACAAGCGCCTCGACGGTGTCGAAGCCAAGGGTGCATGTCGAGATGAGCTTGGGAGGCCGAATTAAGGCCGGCGAGAACCAGTCTGTGTATGTGGATCCAAGTCTCGGCCGAGAGGAAAGCCTCGCGGTATGGGATGCGATCCTCAGATCGATTCGACTCCGACCGGGCAGTCTTTGATAGAGATCCGAAGGTGGTGATCCATTGATGACACAAGCAGGGATGGCCATGCAGGAACGAGATCCGAGCGGCTGCCTACGTTTCCAGCATGGCCCGGTCGACTGCCGAGTCGACGCGCAGGGCGACGCTTCGGTCGTGTCCGCCACGATGGAGCAGGCATGGGTCAGATTCTCAGAATCTTTGGAAGAGCTCGTGCGTGACTTGCCGTTGCTTCGAGCCGCTCTGTCCCCGGTCGCGTCGCCCACGTCCCTCAGCGCGATCACCGAGACTATCAGCCCCATCGCCCGCCGCATGCTCTCCGCCTGCCTCCCCCACGCCACCCACGGCCGCTTCATCACCGCCATGGCCGCGGTCGCCGGCAGCGTTGCCGAAGAGCTCATCGCTTACTTCGACCGCCCCGGCATCACCCGCGCCTGGGTCAACAACGGCGGCGATATCGCGCTTTATCTTGCGCCCGGCTCGAGCGTGACGATCGGCACGGTTGCCGACCTGTCCCTCGCCTACGCCGGCCACGCGCCCGAAGGTCGCTTCACCATCGACGCTTCATCTCCCGTTCGCGGCATCGCCACCTCGGGCTGGCGCGGCCGCAGCTTCTCGCTCGGCATCGCCGACGCGGTGACGATCCTCGCGCCCACCGCATCGGTCGCCGACGCTGCCGCAACGGTGGTCGCGAACGCCGTCGACATCGACGCGCCCGGCATCCTCCGCCGCCCCGCCAACGACGTGCGCGACGACAGCGATCTCGGCGATCGTCTCGTCACTGTCGGTGTGCCGGCGCTCTCGGCGCGCGATGTCGATGCCGCCCTCGACGCCGGCGCACGCCAGGCCGAGCACGAGATCGCGGCCGGCCGCATCGTCGCCGCCATCCTCCAGCTGCAGGGGCGCATTCGCGTCTGCGGCAATATCGCGGTCTCGCACCCCTTGCTCGGCTGAACGGCCGGGCCCGCCGCCATGCTGTTCGCCGCCACCTCCGCGCTGCCCGCGGTCGACGTCCGCAAGCTCGTCGTCGCCACCGAAGACGTCTGGCACGACGGCGGGCCACGCAACGAAGCGCCGTTGCGCCGCGGCTGGTGCGCGGCGGCGGTGAAGAACCCGTATGCCGGTGGCTATGTGCACGACATCCAGCCGATGATGGAAGCGCTCAAGCCACTCGGCCACGCCATGGCCGAGCGCCTGGTGGCCGCGCTCGGCGGCTCGGCCGCGATCCAGAGCTACGGCAAGGGCGCGCTCGTCGGCCTGGCCGGCGAGCTCGAGCACGGCGCGCTCTGGCACGTGCCCGGTGGCTACGGCATGCGCGATCTGCTCGAGGGCTCGCACGCGATCGTGCCCTCGACCACCAAGATCGGCCCGGCCGGTGCCTCGATCGACATCCCGCTCCATCACCGCGTCGCCGCCTACGTGCGCAGCCATTTCGACGGCGTCACCGTGCAGGTCGCCGATGCGCCGCGGCCGAACGAGTTGCTGCTGGTGATCGCGATGGCGACCGGGCCGCGGCCGCATGCGCGTGTCGGCGGCCTGCGCGCCAGCGAGATCGCGAAGTTCGATGGCCAGCGATGATGGGTTGCGCGTGTAGCAGCCGGCACGATCGGTGCACGTGTGCAGAACCTCGGAGCCGAGTTGCAGGCAAGTCATGAACGGGAGTCCACCATGAACCAGATTCAGCGTCGCAATGTCCTCCGCTTCGCCGGCGCTGCCGGCCTGTTCGCGCTCGGCGCGGCGCCCTCGTGGTGCTTGGCGGCGGCGATCAAGCCCGATGCCAAGAGCGCGCTGCTCGTCATCGACGTGCAGAACTGCTTCGTCACCGGCGGCACGCTGCCCGTGAAGGACGGCGAGCAGGTCGTGCCGGTCATCAACCGGCTGGCCGGTGCCTTCGAGAACGTCGTCGTCACGCAGGACTGGCACACGCCGGGGCATGCGTCGTTCGCTTCGGCGCATGCCGGCAAGAAGCCGTTCGAGACCACGAAGCTCGCCTACGGCAACCAGGTGCTCTGGCCCGATCACTGCGTGCAGGGCACCGCGGATGCGGCGCTGCTGAAGGACTTGGCCCTGCCGAAGGCGCAGCTCATCATCAGGAAGGGCTACCACCAGGGCACCGACAGCTACTCGGCCTTCATGGAGGCCGACGGCAAGACCTCGACCGGCTTGGCCGCCTATCTGAAGGCGCACGGCGTCGACAGCGTCTACGTGTGCGGGCTGGCCACCGACTTCTGCGTCGCCTGGACGGCGCTCGATGCCCGAAAGGCCGGCTTCGCGGCGGCGGTGATCGAAGACGCCACACGCGCCATCGACCTCAACGGCTCGCTGAAGGCGGCTTGGGAGAAGATGGCCAAGGCCGGCGTCAGGCGCATCCAGTCGGGCGACATCGCGGCGTGAACGCCGGCCGCTCAGCCGTTCCTGCGCGCGACCCAGTAGACGGCGCCGCCGCGTCCATAGCGCTCGGCATGCGGCTCGTCCTTCGTCACGAGGAAGGTGTCGCCGGGCAGCAGATGGCGGGTGTCGCTGCCCTGCGTCAGCCACATCTCGCCCTCGGTGACGAGGGCGCTGGCTTTGAAAGCATGGCTGTGCGTGTCGAGCACGGTGTCGGGCTGCCATCGCCGCTCGAGCACTTCGTGGTAGCCACGGGCCAGGGCGTCGGATTCGAATTCGGCAAAGGTCATCATCCAGGTCTCCACAAGTTCATTCATCAGGCAGGAGCACGCTTCATGCGTCATTCGATTCTCTTCGCTGCGGCGCTTTTCGTCGCGGTGACCGCGCATGCCCAGGACACCATCAAGATTGGCGAGATCAACAGCTACAAGGCGCAGCCGGCCTTCCTCGAGCCCTACAAGAAGGGCTGGGAGCTGGCGGTCGAGGAGGTCAACGCCGCCGGCGGCGTGCTCGGCAAGAAGCTCCAGGTGATCTCGCGCGACGACAACGGCAGCCCGGGCGACGCAGTGCGCGTGGCCGAGGAACTGGTCTCGCGCGAAGGCGTGGCGCTGATCGCCGGCACCTTCCTCTCGAACATCGGCCTCGCGGTGACCGATTTCGCCAAGCAGAAGAAGGTCTTCTTCCTCGCCGCCGAGCCGCTCACCGACAAGATCACCTGGCAGAACGGCAACCGCTACACCTTTCGCCTGCGCCCGAACACCTACATGCAGTCGGCGATGCTGGTGCCGGAAGCGGCCAAGCTGAAGAAGAAGAAGTGGGTCGTCGTCTATCCCAATTACAATACGGTCAGTCGGCGGCGGCCACCTTCAAGGCGATGCTGAAGAAGCTGCAGCCCGACGTCGAGTTCCTGCCCGACCAGGCGAGTCCCCTTGGCCGCATCGAGGCCGGCGCCGTCGTGCAGGCGCTCAACGACGCCAAGCCCGACGCGATCTTCAACGTGCTCTTCGGCGCCGACCTCTCGAA
>JAYTYH010000359.1:0-4442 GCA_043742485.1 Rhizobacter sp. | reverse complement strand
CATGGCGGGATGCCAGGCAACGGGAGAACAGGATGAAGACGGAATCGAAGCAGCTGGCAGCCGGCCTCGTGATCGCGGCGCTCGCCGGGTGCGCGGGTCCCGCGTTGCCGCCCTCGGGCAACGTTCCCGCAGCCGCATCGGCCATGACCACCGGCGCGCCGGTGACCGCGAGCGCTTTGTCGTATGGCACGGTGACTTCGCAGGTCCAGAAGGGCAAGACGACGCAGCTCGAGCTGCTGCAGATCTTCGGCGGCCCGAGCATCTCGACGACCGATCGCGACGGCGTCGAGACCTGGGTCTACGAGCGCACGTCGACGCAGTCGGATGTGCAGGGCAACTCGCAGACGGCCCAGGGCGCCGCCAGCCTGGGCGCGTTCTTCAAGTTCGTCAACGTCGATGTCTCGGGCTCGACCGGGCGCAGCTCGAGCGGCAGCAGCGCTGCCACCTCGGTGCGCTCGCTGACCGTGATCGTCAAGTTCGCGGCCGACAAGACGGTGGCCGACTACTCCGTGCGCGCCAGCACTTTCTGAAGGACGAAGATCATGCAGAGACGACACCTTCTCCTCGGCGGGCTCGGCAGCCTGGGCGGCTGCGCCACCGTCAATCCCGCCGGCGGACTTTTCGATGGCAACGCAGCCGGGCGGGCCGGCATCGGTGGCATGGGCATGGGCGACATCGACAGCATGATGGCCAAGCAGAAGCTCGGCATGGACATGATGAGCAGCCCCGACCTGCCGGCCTGGCATGCACAGCGAGAGAAGATGGCGCTCGCCATCGGCGACCGTTCGTTCCAGCGACCGTTCTCGCGCATCTTCGATTCGCTCACGGTGGCGATGGCCACGCTCGGCAGCCGGGTCCAGAACATGGAGCGCGCCTCGGGCTACATGACCGGCTCGATCCCGCAGCTCGAGCCGACGCGAACCGCCGCCATGCAGGACGCCAGCATGCGGCAGTACGCGGTGGCCAAGGGCTACTCGCCGGCCATCTTCGACAAGAAGAACGCCGGTCCGATGGACATCGACTTCAGCGGCATGATGAACCGCGGCATGGCCGGCTTCACGATCTCGCTGGTGCGCCAGGGCGCCCGGGACACCAAGGTCAAGCTGCGCTTCGACAACGTGTACTACCCCGAGCTCGTCGCCGAGTACTACAGGGTCATCTGGGCCGCGGTCGACAAGCAGATGTTCCTCGACGTGGCGCTCGACTGATCACGCCCTGAGCGCATCGAGCGCGGGCGCGCGGGCCAGGTAGTTGTGGCGCCATGCGGCGGGCAAGGTCGCCGCGGCGGCCCGCATCCAGGCGTGCGCCCGGTCGGCGATGTCGCGGGCAACCGCGCCGTGGCCAAGCCGGAGCGCTTCGCAAAGCGGAGCGGCGACGTCGGGCAGCGGCTGGGCGCAGAGAACGCCCCCGTCGATGCGTTCCCAGGCCGCCAGCGCCGCCGCCGCGGCTTCGTCGCCGTGCCCGGAGCGGTTGTACATGGCGACGCGCCCGGCCTGCAGCATCAGCCACAGGCCATGGGCGCCGGCGCTTGCCGCACTCGCCTGCAGCGTTGCCAGCAACGGCTCACCGAGCGGCGGCGTGGCCATCGGCAGCACCAGGCAGAGGACATCGATCCGCGTCGAGAAGTCGTCGATGCTCCGGGCGCGCTCGAGCAGGTCCTCCGGCAGGCGGGCACCCAGGAGCGCGACCCGAGCTGCGTCGACATAGGCGTGGTCGACACCCAGCAGGTCAGCGCGAAGCTGCAGCGCGCCGAGGCCGGCCGCGGCGAGATCGCGGCGGCCGAGCAAGTGGTGCAGCCGGGCCCGCCGCACCAGCGGAAGCACGGTGGCGCGGCCGCCGCCCCGCTCGCAGAAAGGCGCCAATTCTTCGTAAAGCGCCAGCGCCGTGCCGAGCTCGCCGCTGGCGACGGCGATGCGAGCCCGAAACTGCATCTCGGTCACGCGTGCGGTGCTGAAGTGCGGGCCTTCGAGTCGTTCGGCGATTTGCCTGGGAGCGACCGCGAGCGCCCGCGGCAAATCGCCTTGATCGATGGCCGCGCAGGCGAGCTGGCCGTCGATGCTCGCGAGCTCGTGTCGATCGCCGCGGCCCGCGGCGACCGCCCTGGCGGCATGCAGGTAGCGCGTGCCTTCCTCGAAGCGACCCGAGTTGCAGGCGAAGATCCCGAGTGCTTGCGTGAGCTTCAGCTCCGTCGACGCCAAGCGGGGCGTCGCAGGGGCCGCCCGGGCCAGCGCTGCGAGAGCGCGTTCGGCCGCCTCGATCGCCAGTTCTGTCTCGCGCCGTTCCCAGCGGACCACGGCAACGGCCCAGAGGAGCTCGCTCATGACCTCACCGTCACCGGCTTCGTCGAGGCGCGCCATCGCCGCCTCGGTCAGGGCGATGGCTTCGTCGAAGCGGCGCCCTTCGACCAGCAGCGCGACTTCGAGCAGGTCGACCCAGGCGCGCTGGCCGGGCTCGTCGGCGAGGGCTCGAAGAGCGTCGCGGTAGCCCAC
Source organism: Rhizobacter sp. (assembly GCA_043742485.1). Lineage (GTDB taxonomy): Bacteria > Pseudomonadota > Gammaproteobacteria > Burkholderiales > Burkholderiaceae_C > Schlegelella_A. The sequence goes on along the minus strand of JAYTYH010000359.1, from coordinate 1,953 downwards.
GAGGCGCTCGTCGGCCTTGCTCTCGGAATAGGCGTCGGCCGCTGCCAGGTAGGCATCGAACGCCGCCCGCCGCTCACCGACTTCGCGCAGGATCTGACCGGCCTGCTCGTACAGATCGGCGGCCTGCGACAGTCGCCATGCGTTGAGCGCGACGCGGGCTGCGGCGCACAGGTGCGGGCCGGCGCGAGCGGCCTGGCCGGCTGCGATCCAGTGTGCAGCGATGCGGACCGGCTCGCCGCTCGAGTGTTCCAGCCAGCCGGCGATGTCGCCGTGCAAGGTGCGTGCGATGGCGTCGGGCACCGAGCCCAGTGCGGCTTCGGCGATCAGGTCGTGCGCGAAATGTCCGGCCATGAAGATCTGGCCTCGTTCGAGCTCGAGCCAGGCGTCGGCCAGATCGAGCGGGCGCAGCCCAAGGGCCGCGGCGATGAGCGCGGACCCGGCATCGGGACCGGCGACGGCGGCGCAGCGGGCGACCTGCACGGCGAGCGGCGACAGCAGCATCAGGCGCTGCTCGATGAGGCGGTTGACGTTCGGTGCGGCCGGCCAGTGAACCTTCTCGCCCGATGAAGGCGCATCGATGGCGATCGTGCGGCGTGCCGTGAGGGTGGCCTTCAGCGTCTCGAGGACGAAGAGCGGGTTGCCGCCGGTGTGCCGGTGCAGCGACTCGGCACGGGCCACACTGACGTCGGTGTCGATGTCGAGGGAGTCGAGCAGGGCAACGGTTTCTTGGCGGCTCCACGGCTCGAGGTCAAGGGATGCGACATCGGCTCGCCGCTGCAGCCCTTCGACCAACGCTCTCGGCGCGGCTGCCAGCTCGGCCGGGCGATAGGCGATCAGCCAGGCGATGCTGCTCTCGGCCATCACACGCTGCAGCATCTCGACGCTGGCGTCGTCGGCGAACTGGAGGTCGTCGACGGCGACCGCCTGCAGGCCGCGCTCGGCGGCGGCGGCGAGTTGGCGCTTCAGGGCTTCGGCGAGCAGCGCAGAGTCGTCGTCATGGCGCATCGGGCGGGCGATGCCGTGCTCGGGAACGACGCGAGCCAGCTCCTCGCGGTCGGCGTCGGCGGGCGCCAGCGCGAATGCCCGAAGCAGCGATCGCAGGCCGCGGGCGAGCACCGCATAGGGCACGGCGGCGTCGCCAGGGCGAGCGCTCATGAGCAGCGTGCTCGGCGCCGAGCCGGCCGGCACCTGGGAAAGGTCGACCAGAAGCCGCGACTTGCCGAGACCGGCCTCGCCGGCCAGCAGGAGCACGCCACTGTCGTCGCGGGCGGTCGTGAGGGCCCGCCACACTTCCGCCCGGCCGATGCGAAGCGGCGGTCTCAGGACGGTGGCCGGCAAGCGAAGCGGACCAGCGTCGTGCGACCCGGCTCCTTGCGCAGTGGCGGGCTCGGCCGAGCGCTGGATTGCCTGCAGCAAGGCCAGCGTCTCCGTCGACGGCGAGACACCGACCTCGTCCTTCAGCAGCCTCTCGCAGCTATCGAAGGCGAGCAGGGCGAGCGGCCGATCGCCGCGCAGGTAATGCACCTGCATGACGCGGCGATGCGACTCTTCCGACAGCGGCTCGAGCTCGAGCAGTTCGTTGGCGACGGCGATCGACGCCTCGCCGTCGGCGGTCGACCGGGCGGCCTCGAAGCGTTCCATCAGCGTCTTGCGCAGCTGCTGCCGGTACTGCTCCCGACGCTGCTCGAGCCACATCGCGATCTCGCCGCCGAAGCGGTGGTCGGCTTCGCTGAGAACGGCCGAAGCGTCGGAAAGGTCGTGTTCGACATGGGCGGCGAGCGACAGCGTGGTGCGGCCGACTACGATCTCGCTGCCGCCGAGCTTGCGCAGCTTGAAGATGCGCTGTCGCAAGGCGTTGTGCGCCGCCGCACTGTCGCTCTCGGGCCAGAGCAGGTGTGCCAGGCGATGGCGCGGCGTCGGCCCCTCGAGCGCGAGCCAGGCAAGCATCAAGGC
>JAYTYH010000358.1:0-6127 GCA_043742485.1 Rhizobacter sp. | reverse complement strand
ACGCCGAGGATGACCAGCAGCGACAGGAACAAGCCGAGCGTGGCCGTGGTCTGGATCCACGACGTGAAGGCGCCGCGCTTGCCGTGCGGCGCGTGCTCGGCGACATAGGTCGCGGCACCGCCGTACTCGCCGCCGAGCGCCAGGCCCTGCAGCAGGCGAAGCGCGATGAGCAGGATCGGCGCCAAGATACCGATGCTGGCGTAGCTCGGCAACAGGCCGACCACGAAGGTCGACAGGCCCATGATCAGGATCGTGACCAGGAAGGTGTATTTGCGCCCGATCATGTCGCCGAGGCGGCCGAAGAAGATGGCACCGAACGGCCGCACGATGAAGCCGGCGGCGAAGGCCAGCAGCGAGAAGATGACCTGCGAGCCGGGGTCGAGGTTGGTGAAGAACTGCTTGCCGATGATGGCGGCGAGGGTGCCGTACAGATAGAAGTCATACCACTCGAAGACGGTGCCGAGGCTCGACGCGAAGATGACCTTGCGTTCCTCCTTCGTCATCGGTTGACCGACCTTGGATCCGACCGGAATCGTCGTTGTGACCATATTTTCTTTACCCCCTTGAGACCAGACAATCGCCCCCTCGGCGACACAAGCGCGCATCTTCGCGGCTTCGTGTGTCGGATTGCGCCGCGGTGCGGAAAAGCAATGGATTGAGAGCTTGGGAATAACCCTAGCTGCGCGAAGGCCCGGCGCGTACCGTTCCGGCGCGTGGTTCGCCTTCGCGTTGCCAGTCCGGTGCATCGAACCAGGCATCGCCACGAAGGCAGGCGGCCACCATGTCGAGCGAATCGAAGCCCCAGAAGAGCTTGTCGTCGACGGCCAGCGTGGGAACGCCGAACATGCCGAGCGCGATGGCTTCGGCGGTGGCCTCGCGCAGCCGCAGCTTGACGCCGTCGCTGTCGGGGTCGTACCGCGGCGTCAGCGTCGCGGTACGCAAGGCGCCCAGCCGCGCGGCGTCTTCAGCGTCGGCGCCTTCGCCGCGCCACACATGCCGCAGCACGGTCTCGCACACATAGCGGCTCGGCGTCGTGCCTTCGGCGGCGCAGGCCCACATCAGTCGCGAGAGCGCCAGCGGGTTGAACGGATGCCTCGCCGGCGTCGCGATCGGCACGCCGTGGCGATGCGCGAGCCAGTGCACCTGCCGGAACGTCCACTGCCGCTTCGGCTCGATCTCGGCCGGGCCCTTGTGCGACCAATGCTTGAGCAAGGCGCCGAACACGATCGGCCGATAGACGACGCGGTACGACAGGCCGACCAGCACCTCGGGCAAGCGCTCGAAGGCGAGGTAGGCATAAGGGGAGATCGGGTCGAACCAGAAGTCGATGGTCTTCATGGCGCGTCGCTTTCGCCGTCGCTTTCGCCGTCGCTTTCGCCGTCGCCGCGGCGACGGGCCGGCAGGAGCGCCAGCACCGCCCGCTTCGCGTCGTCGTCGAGCGCGCCCCAGGCCGCGATCTCGGCGAGGGTGCGCTGGCAGCCTGCGCACCGACCGGTCGCCTCGACGATCTCGCAGACCTGCGTGCAGGGGCTGGCAACGGTCATCGCGCGAAGAGCCGCTCGGCCTGCGCGGCGCCGTAGTAGCCACGGGCGACGTCGCTCTCGACCGCCGCGCGCGGCCGCGCTTGCGCTTCACCGAAGCCGCCGCCGCCCGGGGTCGACACGGCGATGACGTCGCCGGCGTGGATCTCGATGTCCTGGTCCTTCGAGAGATGCGGCGGCACGTAGACGACGCCGTCACGAATGATGGCCACCGTGTTGACGCCGCCTGCCGAGCCGCCGCTCGCGCCGGGCGGGCCGGCGCGGCCGTGGTCCATGACCATCGAGACCCGGGCATCGCCACGGCGCAGCCGGATCCGGTAGTTGACACCGAAGCCGCCGCGATGCTCGCCGGCACCGCCCGAGCCTTCGTGCAGCGAGTACTCCTCGAACAGCACCGGATAGAGCTGCTCCATGATCTCGATCGGCGTCGTCTTCGAGATGCCGATGGTCGAACAGCCATTGCTGATGCCGTCGCCCTGCGGGCTGCCGCCGTAGCCGCCGCCGGAGATCACGTACATCACATAGGCGCGGTTCTTCTCGGGGTCGAAGCCGCCGACGCCGAGGTTGCCGCTGGTGCCCGCGGGCGCGCCGAAGAGCTGCTCGGGGATGGCCTGACCGAGCGCCGCGAACACCGCCTCGGCGATGCGCTGGCTGACCTCGGCCGCGCAACCCGAGACCGGCCGTGGATATTCGGCATAGAGAAAGGTGCCGCGCGGCTCGACGATGTGCAGCGGCTCGAAGGTGCCGGCGTTGATCGCCGCTTCGGGGAACACGTGCTTGACGGCGAGATAGATCGACGACTTGGTCGTCGCGATGACGCTGTTCATCGGCCCCTTGCACGGCGGCGACGAGCCGCTCATGTCGAACGACAGCGCCGCTTCGTCGATGTTCGATCCGCCCGTCTTCGTGATGCACATGGCGATGCGCAGCGGCTGATCGACGACGCCGTCGGAGTCGACGAAGGCCTCGCCTTCGTAGCGGCCGTCGGGGATGGTCGCGATCTTCTCGCGCATCTGCAGGGCCGCCCGCCGCTTCAGCTCGACGATCGCTTCGTCAACGGTCGCGTCGCCGTAGCGGTCGAGCAGCGCATTCAGCCGCCGCTCGCCGGTCGCGAGCGCCGCCGACTGCGCCTTGATGTCGCCGATGCGCTGGTCGGCGATGCGGATGTTGCTGAGGATGATGGCGAGGATCTCGTCGTCGATCACGCCGCGCTTGTAGAGCTTGACCGGCGGCAGCCGCAGGCCTTCCTGCTCGACCTCGGTGGCGTTGGCCGAGAAGCCGCCCGGCACCATGCCGCCGGTGTCGGGCCAGTGGCCGGTGTTGGCGAGCCAGCACCAGAGCGCGCCACCCCGAAAGAAGGGCTGCACGAACTTGACGTCCATCAGGTGCGTGCCGCCGAGGTACGGATCGTTGACGATGAAGACATCGCCCGGATGCAGCGCGATCTTCAGGCGCTGCACGCGCTCGATCACGGCCTGCACCGTGAACTGCATGGTGCCCACGAACACCGGCAGGCCGAGCTCGCCCTGCGCGATCAGCTCGCCGGTTTCGCGGTGATAGATGCCGTCGGAGCGGTCGAGCGCTTCGGCGATCACCGGGGAAAAGGCGCTGCGCACAAAAGCCAGGTCCATCTCGTTGCAGACCTGCATGAGGCCGTTCTGCAGCACGGAGAGGGTGATCGGGTCGAGCGTCATGGTCGTGATTCTGCGGTGCCCGGGGTGACGATCAGGTTGCCGATGCTGTCGACCTCGACTGCGTCGCCCGGCCCGATCACCGCTGTGCAGTCGAGCTGCTCGACGATCGCCGGGCCGTCGAAGCGGGCGGCTTCGGGCAAGTGTTCCCGCACGTAGACCGGCGTCTCGCGCCAGCCGCCTTCGAACCATACCGGCCGCGTCGTCCGCCGCGCTTCTTCGAGCGTCGCCTTAGGGCGCGCCGCCGCGATCGCTTTCAGCGACACCGGCTTTCTCTTGCCGATCACCGCCGTGTGCAGGTTGACGAGCACCGGCCGGATCTCGCTCAACTCGACGCCGAAGCGCCGCAGGTAGGCCGCCTCGAAGGCAGCACGCAACTCGCGCAGAGTGATCGCCGCCGATTCGATCGCCACCGGCAGGATGTGGCTCTGGCCCTGGAACTGCATGTCGGCGCGGTGCAACGTGACGACGCTCTCGACGGCGACGTTCTCTCGCCCGAGCAGGTCGCGGCCGCTCTGCACCTGCGCCGCGAACAGCGCCGCGATGCGGCCTTCGACCATCGCCTCGAGCGGCTGGTTGACGGCGGCGACGAAGTCGTGGCGCAGGTCGGCGACGACGCAGCCGAGGGCGTTGGTGAGGCCGGGCCGCGCCGGGATCAGCACCTTCGGGATGCCGAGCTCGCGGGCCAGCGCCACGGCGTGCAGCGGCCCGGCGCCGCCGAACGCGAACAGCGCGAAGTCGCGCGGGTCGTGGCCGCGCGACAGGCTGACCATGCGGATGGCGCCGGCCATGCGGTCGTTGGCGACGCGCACGATCGCCGCTGCGGCTGCGCTGGCGTCGAGCCCGAGCGGCGTGCCGACGTGGTCGAGCAGCGCCTGCCGGATCGCCGCCATCGAGACCGTGTGCTCGACGGCGAGCAGCCGCTCCGGGTCGAGCCGGCCGAGGACGAGGTTGGCGTCGGTGATGGTCGGTCGCGTGCCGCCGCGGCCATAGCAGATCGGGCCGGGATCAGCGCCGGCGCTCTCGGGGCCGACCTTCAACATGCCCGAGGCATCGACCGAGGCGATCGAGCCGCCACCGGCGCCGATGGTGTGGACGTCGACCATCGGCACGTGGATCGGCATCGCGTACTCGAGCTCGAGGTCGCTCGAGACCGACGGCATGCCGCCGAGCACGAGCGCGACGTCGCTCGAGGTGCCGCCCATGTCGTAGGTGACGACGTCGCCGAACTCGCCCACGAAGGAGCCGGCCTGCATCGCCGTCACCGCCGCCGCGATCACCCCCGAGGCCGGGCCCGACATCACCGTCGCGACCGCGTGCTCGGTGACGATCGACGCCGCGACGGTGCCGCCATTGCCCTGCATCACGAGCAGTTCGCGCGTGAAGCCACGCGCCGCCAGCTCGCCCTGCAGGCGCTCGATGTAGCGGTGCAGCACCGGCTGGATGGCGGCGTTCACGGCCGCCGTGGTGCCGCGCTCGTACTCGCGGTACTCGGCGACGACGGTGTGGCCGGCCGTGACGTAGCGGTTCGGCCAGACGCGGCGCACGATCTCGGCGGCGCGCCGTTCGTGGTCGGCGTTGATGTAGCTGTGCAGGAAGTGGATGACGACGCTTTCGGCGCCGAGCGCGACGAGCTTCTTCGCGGCGGCTTCGACGCCGGCCTCGTCGAGCGGCACCAGCACCCGGCCCTCGGCGTCCATGCGCTCGGCGACCTCGAGGCGGAGCTGGCGCTCGATCAGCGGCACGAAGCGGCCTTTCAGGCCGTAGGGCGTCGGCCGGGTGCGCCGGCCGAGCTCGAGCACGTCGCGAAAGCCCAGCGTCGTGATGAGGCCCACCTTCGCGATCTTGCGTTCGAGCATCGCGTTGGTGGTCGTCGTCGTGCCGTGCACGATGGCCGCGAGTGCGGCCGGGTCGGCGCCGGCGGCGTCGAGCGCGGCGAGCACGCCGAAGGCCTGGTTGTGCACCGTCGTCGGCACCTTGGCCAGCCGCACCTCCCCGGTGGCGTCGTCGACGAGGACGAGGTCGGTGAAGGTGCCGCCGACGTCGATGCCGGCGATGCGGCTCATCGACTCGCTCGTGGCGCCAGGGTCACGCCGCTACCGTGAACACGAAGGCCTGGATCGCGCCGTCGACGGGGCCGCTGCCGAAGCGCCTGACCAGCGCCTCGTTCGCGCATTCGACGGCGCGCTCGAGCCCGCCCGGGTCGCGCGCCTCGATCTCGCCGCGCATCGGCGTGCCGAGGCAGAACGCCATCGCCGGCACGCGCGCCGACTCGGCTCGGCTGCGCGCCGCGACCGTCGCCACTTCGGGCGCGGCGGTGAAGCCGCCCATGCGCAGATCGGCCTCGATGCTGGCCCGGTCGAAATGGCCGTGCGGCGTGCGCCTCATGAAGGTCGGCGGTTCGGCGGGGTAGAGACCAGCCAGTGCTTCGGAGACCGCGTGCGGAAATTCATTGGCCTCGAGACGGTCCCAGACGTTGAAGAGGAAGGCGCCACCGGGCACCAGCACGCGCCGAGCTTCCGCGAAGGCGCGTGCCTTGTCGGGAAAGAACATCACGCCGAACTGGCAGACCACGGCGTCGAACGAGGCGTCGTCGAACGGCAACTGCATCGCGTCGGCCTGGCGCCATTCGACAGGTTGAGCCGTGCCGACGGCCTGGGCGCGCGCCAGCATCGGCGGGTTGAGATCGGTGGCGACGATCTTCGTCTCCGCCGGCAAGGTGGCCGCGAGCCTGCGCGTGACAGCACCGGTGCCGGCCGCGATCTCGAGCACCCGGCGCGGGCGACGCGCCGCCACGCGGGCAGCGAGATCGACCGCATACGGCTCGAAGATCAGCGGCACGAGCAGGCCGTCGTACAGGTCGGGGATCGAGCCGGAAAAGGCGTGGTCGTTGGC
>JAYTYH010000357.1:0-1812 GCA_043742485.1 Rhizobacter sp. | reverse complement strand
GGGCGTGACCCAGGTCGAAGGTGCTGCCGGCGGAGGGCTGGTGCCGTGGGCGCTGATCGCCGGCGGCGGCAGCCGCGACCAGATCGGCGCCACCGCGTTCGCTACCACCTGGCGCTCGCAGGGAGGCTACGCGCTGCGAGCGGCAGGCGTTGCTGTGGGCTTGCACGACAGCGTCGAGCTGTCGCTCGCCCGCTGGCGCTTCGGCTTGTCGGACACCGTGCCGGGCGAATCGATCGGCTTGGACGTGGCCGGCGCCAAATGGCGCGTTTGGGGCGACGCCGTGCACGACCAGGACCGCTGGTGGCCGCAGGTGGCGCTCGGCGCCCAATACAAACGCAACCGCGACATGGCGGTGCCGACGGCGCTCGGCGCCCGACGCGGCAGCGACGTCGACGTCTACGCCAGCGCCACCAAGGTCTGGCTGGCCGGCCTCGCGGGCCGTAATACGCTCGCCAACCTGACGCTGCGCGCCACCCGCGCCAACCAGTTCGGCCTGCTCGGCTTCGGCGGCGACCGCGGTGACGCGCGGCGTATCGAGCCGGAAGTCTCGCTTGCCGTGTTCGTGCGCGACGATATGGCGCTCGGCGCCGAATGGCGCGAAAAACCCGACCGCTTGAGTGCATTCCGGGAGCAGGCTGCGCAAGACGTCTTCGTCGCCTGGTACCCGAGCCGGCATTTCAGCGCAACGCTGGCCTGGGTGAACCTCGGCACCGTGGCCAACAAGTCGTCGCAGCGCGGCTGGTATCTGTCGGTGCAGGCGGCGCTCTGACCCCGGGGCCTCATGTCATGACGGCAGCGCCGCGCAGCACCTCCTCCAGCGGCTCAGCCCGGCCCATCAGCCCGCCCTGGGCCTGGTCGATGCCGATGCGCCTCAGTTCGGCCAGCGTGTCGCCGCGCTCGACCCCGTCGGCGACGGTCCGCGCGCCGATCGCGTTGGCCACTTCACGGAAACCGCGCACCGCGGCGTGGTCGAGCGGGTCGTCGAGCAGGCCGGCGATAAAGCGGCCGTCGATCTTCAGCACATCGACGGCAAGCGTTTTAAGGTGGCCGAACGATGCCGCGCAAGTGCCGAACTCGCCCAGCGCGATGCGCACGCCCAGGGCGCGCACGTCGTGGCTGAAAGCCGCGGCTTCGGCAAGGCGGGCGACGGCTGCACTTTCGGGGATTTCGAAGCACAGCTTCGTCGCATCGACGCCGGCCTCGGCGATCAGTGCGACGATGTAGCGGTGGAAGGCGCGGTCGCCGATCGACGGGCCCGACAGCTTGATGCTCAGCGTCGTGACGGCGTCGAGTGCCGGGTTGCCGCTGGCCAGTGCGGCAACCACTTGTCGTAGCACCCAGCGGTCGATGCGCGAGGCCATGTGAAAACGCTCCGCCGTGGGCATGAATGCCTCCGGCAGCGTCAGGCTGCCGTCGTCTTCGCGCAGGCGCAGCACCACGTCCCAGTGCCGGTTGTCGTTGCCGTCAGCATCGCGGCCGAGTGCCGTGATGGGTCGCGCGTGCAGCTGGAAATGCTCCTCGTCTAAGGCCCGGGCCAGGCGCTCGGTCCAGCCGATATCGCCCTGGCGCGCGAACAGTGTGTGGTCGCTGTCGAACCAGACATGAACGCGGTTGCGGCCGGCGCGCTTGGCGGCATAGCAGGCGCCGTCGGCAGCCTCCACCGCCGCCACCGCGTCGCCCCAGCGCCGGTCGACCGGCACCAGACCGATGCTGGTGCCGATGCGGAACTGGCGGCCGTCGTGGACGAAGCGAAAGGTTTCCATCTCGTCGCAGACGGCCTGCGCCACGCGCTGCGCCTGCTCGGCGCTGCAG
>JAYTYH010000356.1:0-12012 GCA_043742485.1 Rhizobacter sp. | reverse complement strand
TTGCCGGTGGCCCAGCGTTCGGCCAGATCGAAACCGATCTGTACCACCAGGGCCAGCACCGCGGCCGGCAGCGCGCCTGCCAGCATGACCTGGCGGTCGGTGACGGCGAGGCCGGCGACGATGCGCTCGCCGAAGCCGCCGGCACCGATGAAGGCCGCCATCGTCGCCGTGCCGACGTTGATGACAGCGGCCGTCTTGATGCCGGCGAGCAGCAACGGCGCCGCCAGCGGCAACTGCACGTGCAACAGCGTCTGCCGCGGCGTCAGACCGAGCGAGAGCGCCGCCTGAGCCATGCCGCCCGACACCGACAGCAGCCCGGCGTGGGTGTTGCGCACGATCGGCAGCAGCGCGTAGAGGAAGAGCGCGATCAAGGCCGGCACGACGCCGATGCTGCCGACAATGGCGATCAAGAAAGCCAGCAGCGCGAGCGAGGGAATGGTCTGCAGCACGGCGACGGCGCCGAGCAACAGCCCAGCCAGCCGCGGCCAGCGCCAGGCCGCGACGCCGATCGGCACGCCAGCCACGACCGCGAACGCCAGCGAGACGAAGACGAGGAAGAGATGCTGCGCCGCGAGGCGACCGAAGTCGGCCGCGAAGACGCGTTGCAGCAGGCTGGCGCGCTCGATCGGCGCGGTCGTCGTCGCGCCGCCCTGGCGCGCGACGAAGCGGCGCGCCACTTCGGCGAAGCCGGCACCGTCGAGCTCGACCTCGGCGTTCATCGCAATCATGGCTTTCGAGTCGATGCTCCCGGCCAGCCGCGCCAGCGGCGCCGGGTCGATGCCCGCTCGCATCAGGACAACGGCGTCGTACTTCGGAAAGAAGGCACGGTCGTCGGCCAGCACGACGAGACCTTGGCGGCCGAGCCCGGCGTCGGTCGAATAGACGTCGATGACATCGACGCGGCCGGCAACGAGCGCGCCGTAGGCCAGGCCGTGGTCGAGGCCGATCGGCGTCGTGGCGCCGGCACCGTAGGCCGCCCGCAGCGCCGGCCAGCCGTCGCCACGCTCGAGGAATTCGTGGGAAAGGCCGAGCCGAAGCGCGTCGTGGCCGACCGCGAACAGATCGGAGATGCGCGTGATCCCGAGCTCCCGGGCCCGCGCCGCCGTCATCGCTAACGCATAGGTGTTCTCGAAACCGAAGGGCACAGCGGCCTTGAGGCCGCGTGGCGCGAGCCAGCGATTGAGCTCTTCGAGCGATGGGTTGCCGTCGCGCTTGAGCAGCTCACGGACGATCGTGCCCGTGTACTCGGGATAGAGGTCGACGGCGCCACTGGCCAGCGCCTGTTCGAGGATGCCGGTGTTGCCGAGCCCCTGCCGATGGGTCGCGCTGCGGCCGGACGCGAGCAAGGTCTGGGTCAGGATTTCCCCGAGCACGTACGACTCGGTGAATCGCTTTGAGCCCACCACCAGAGGCACCGCCGCGGCGGCTTGCGACGCAGCGACCACCCGATCGGGCGCTGCATTTTCGGCCGAGTGCGCGCCAGTCCCGACCATCCATCCGAACGCGACCAGGAGCAGAGGCCAACGAGCCATCCGTAGGAAGGTTCCTACTTTCCGAAGCGCGCTTACCGGGGGCACCATTACCTCTTCTTCACGGAAACTTCGGATGTCGGACTCATCGACCTCATGCGTGCTCTTGTTGAATGACCCTGCCTCCTTGGCCCCCCGCATCCTCTTCTCCACCGGCGCCACGGCGAGCGCCGGCGACGGGTTGCTGCCGATGAGCCCGCTCAAGGCATTCATCGTCGAGGACAGCCCGGTCATCCGGGAAAACCTGGTCGCTGCTCTTGAGGAGATGGCGCCGATCCAGGTCGTGGGCACCGCTGAAGATGAAGCGGGCGCGGTCTCCTGGCTGTCGCGTGCGGAAAACAGCTGCGATCTCGTCGTCGTCGACATCTTCTTGAAGAGCGGTTCGGGCCTCGGCGTGCTGAAGGCCGCTGCGGGTGGCGATTCGCCGCTCAAGCTGGTCGTCCTGAGCAACTACGCCACCTCAGACATGCGGCGCAAATGCCTGGAGCTCGGTGCCGACCGGGTCTTCGACAAGTCGAACGAGATCGATGCCCTCATTCTTTACTGCTGTCGTCTCGCCGACGGTGGCAACAGCGGCTACGAGCCGCTGTCATGACCGTTGCGCGCAAGCGGCAGCACGGCAGCTTTTCGAGCACGCTACTGGATGAGGCCGTTCTTCAGCGCGTAGTAGGTCAGGTCGCTGTTCGACTCGAGCTTCATCTTTTCCATCACGCGCGTGCGGTAGGTGCTGACCGTCTTCACGCTGAGCGACATGCTGTTGGCCATGTGGCCGATGGTTTCGCCTTTGGCAAGCCGAAGGAAGACCTGGAATTCGCGCTCGGAGAGTTGCTCGTGGGCGGGCTTGTCGCCATTGCCACCGAGCCCGTCGGCCAGCAGCTCGGCGACTCCGGCGGTGATGTACTTTCGACCGCGGTAGACGGTACGAATCGCCTTGACGATCTCCTCGGGGTCGCAGTCCTTGTTCAGGTAGCCACTGGCACCCTGACGCAGGAGCGTGGTGGCGTAGTGCTCCTCGGGAAAGCCGCTGAGGATGAGCACGGGCAGATCAGGGGCGCGCGCCTTGATCGCGGCCAGCGCGTCGACGCCGCTCTGGTCCGGCATCGACAGGTCCATGACCAGCACGTCGACCTGGCCCTTGCGCACGATATCGACCGCCTCACGACCGTTCGACGCCTCGGCGACCACGGTCAGGTCGACCTGGTCGGAGAAAAACTGGCGCAGGCCGGCTCTTACGATGGCGTGGTCGTCGATGATGGCGATTCGGATCATGGTGGCCACTCCCTTTCGGGGCGCGCTATTCGCAGGTGCCACGAGTTTAGGACCTATCGGTGAGCTTTATTTCCCGCTTCCGCCGCAATTTCGTCGCCTTCCCGCTCGCTGCGCTGGCTGCTCTGGCCATGCTCGCTATCAGTGAAGCGTCGTACCAGGAAGCGACCGGGGCGCTCGACTCGGTTGGCCAACGCAGCGTGGCCATCACGCGCTTGAACGACCTCGCCAAAGCGTTGCTCGACGCCGAGACCGGCGAGCGCGGTTACCTGCTGACGGGCCGGCCGGAATATCTGCGGCCATATCAAGGAGCCATGGTCGACGTGCGCAAGTCGCTCGACTGGCTGACCCCTTACTACGCCAGGGACGAGAAGACGGCCGCTGTGATGAAGGAAGTGGCGCTCGAGAGCGAGGCCAAGCTGAGCGAGCTCGCGACCACCATCGAGATGCACGACCGCGGCATCAAGAACGGGTGGCGCGAGCTGATGCTGAGCGACATCGGACGCGAAAAGATGGACCGCGTCCGCATGCTCGGCGAGCAGCTTCTCCGCTACGAGACCGAACAGGTCGCGGTCGGCCGCAAAGGCATTTATCAAACGCTGATGCTCAATCGCATCGGTGTCTCGGCGATGGCCGCGATCAGCCTGCTGGCGCTGTTCATGTACCTGCGCCAGACCGCCACTCTCGACCAGACGATCGAGGCCGAGACGCGGCGCGTCGCCGGCGAGCGCGATCGGCTCGAGACCGAGGTCACGGCGCGAACGGCGCAACTCAAGGAGCTCGCCCAGCACCTGCAGACGGTGCAGGAGGACGAGCGCTACCGGCTTTCGCGCGAGCTGCACGATGAGCTCGGGGCCCTGCTGACGGCGGCCAAGCTCGATGTCGCACGGCTCAAGTCACGCCTCGGTGCCGGCGCCTCGCCCGATGCGGCCGAGCGGCTGAAGCACCTCAACGAGATTCTCAACGGCGGCATCGCCCTGAAGCGCCGAATCATCGAAGACCTGCGGCCTTCGTCGCTGAGCAATCTCGGTCTGGTGGCGGCGCTGGAGATCCAGGTTCGCGAGTTCGCGGCGCGCAGCGAGATTACGGTCATCGACGAGTTCGAGCCGGTCGAGCTCATCCCTTCGGCCCAGCTCACCGTCTACCGCGTCGTCCAGGAGGCGTTGACCAACGTCGTCAAGTACGCGCAGGCCACGGAGGTTCGCGTGACGCTGGCCACGGTCGGCTCCACGCAGGCGCGCATTTCCGTGCAAGACAACGGCGTCGGCTTCGATGCCGCGGTGCTGCGCCAGGCGACGCACGGCCTGATCGGCATGCGTTATCGCGTCGAGGCCGAGGGCGGCACGATGAACCTGCAGTCGGCGCCCGGCAAAGGCACCCTCATCGAAGCGACGCTGCCGCTGCACATCGAAGACGACGTTCCGCTCGACGGCGACGCCGTGAGCGACAACCCGATCACGGCCTGATTGCCGTGGCCCGAGCCGACTGTCGGTCGCGTCCTACGGAGCCGAGGTGGCTCACCCGACAGGGGCGCGCGCGCGGAGCCTATCGGGCGCCCGTTGCATGTGGTCCACACTCAGCTTCGTCGTCTCATCACCGGGACTCACCCTACTTCATCGAGGATCAGCCATGAGCACCGTCAGCCCCACCACCAAGTCTTTCGCGCAACAGGGCGAGCACCTTGCCGATCAGGCCGCCGACACCGCCCATCAAGCGATCAATACAACGCAACGTGCAGCGGACGGCGCACTCGGCAGCCTGTCGGCCAAGGTCGACGAGGTTCGCAGCCATGCCGCGCCGATGCTCAGCAAGGTGACGTCGCAGGCCGAGGCCGCGGCCCGTCGCGGCATCGACGCCGTGCGTGACACCTCGCAGCAGCTTCGTGACAAGGCCGTACAGGTTTCTGACACGACCGTGGCCTATGTCAAAGACGAGCCCATCAAGGCGATGCTGATCGCCGCCGCCACCGGCGCGTTGCTGATGGGCCTCATCAGCTTGATGGCCCGCTCGCGCGACTGATCGACCCAAGATCCGCGTTCCACACCATAGCCATGATCCATCCACTCCTTCGTATTGCAGCGACCGAACCGCATCTCCTCGGCGACCACGTCGAGGCTTACGCGGCGCTGGTCGGTGAGGAGGTCACGCGCGCGTCGACTTCGTGGGTGACACGCATCGGTCTGTATCTCGTTGCGCTGGCGATGGTCATGGTCGGGCTCGTCCTCGTCGGCGTCGCGCTGTTGCTCGCTTCGACGTTGCCTGCCAATAACTTTCCGGCGATGTGGGGCCTGATCGTGGTTCCAATCGCGCCTTTCGTCATCGCAGCCATTTGCGCCATCGTGGCGCGGTCGCTCCCTGCGGTGAGTGCCTTCGACAAGGTCAAGACGCAGCTGCACGCCGACATGGCCATGCTTCGTGAAGTCAGCGCGGCATGAGCGCCGTGATGCCCACGCAGGAGCCCGCGATCGCAGACGCGTCGGTCCCGGGTGTGGCTCCCGCCGCCGGGGCGCATTCGACGCTTAACTCTGCGCCCGCATCGTTTCCGGTCCTTCCGGCGAGCGAGAGACTCGCGGCGTCGCGGTGGGCCCTGCGCGGCGCGATGCTCGACATCGTCCATCCACCGAAGCGGGCACCACTTCTAGGAGGCCGCAGCGGTGACCTGTTGCAGGAGATCCTCGCGAAGGCTCGGACGTTGCCAGGTGCGGCGATCGTATTGGAGAGCGTCGAGGGCTGGTGGAAGCAGCACCCATTGCACACTGCCGGCGTGCTCGCTGGCGGCGCCGCCCGTGCCTTCATGAAGCCGATGGCACAGCGCAATCTGGGAACGTTGATCCTGGGCGCTGTGGCTGTGGGCGCGCTGTTTGCCCTGTCACGTCCGTGGCGTTGGCTGCTTCGGCCGGCGCTCTTCGTCGGGTTGCTTCCGCAACTCGTCTCTCAAGTCATGAAACATATGCCCGTCGAATCCTGGGTCCGCATGGTGACAACGGTGTCGCAGCGGCGCAAAACGCCGCCACCACCCAATGCTGCCGATGGCCGCCGCACTTCGCAGCTGCCCAAGTCCGAGGTCTGACGCCAACGATTACCTCCCAACGACCCCTTGCCGCCCGCCTCGCGCGGATCGGCCGGTCTCCCTCCGTGGGGTCTTTCAAAAACGCGCTTCGGCGCGTTTTTTTTGCCTGCGACGATTGGGTGGCGATGCAAGCACGATGATTGCGCGCACGCCAAGCCGGAGCCAAGCAAGAAAAGTCCTACAACGTCCGGCCTCACGAACCGACAGACCCCGCGCCCCCACCGCCTTAACATTCAAAAAGCACCGGAGCGCACAATGCCAACCCCCTCGTCCGCTTCAGTCCCCAACTCCGCAACCGGCCACCGCGCCTGGGCCACGGCCTCGCATGCAGAGGCGGCCGACACATCGCCAGGCGAGTTGCTGGCACTCGGCATGCACGTCGACCGCTGCAACGGCAGCCGTGGCCGGCTATTCGGGCTCCAGTGCGCAGCCGATTCGGTGCTCGGATTCATGGCGCCGCGGCTGGTCACGATCATGGTCGTGCTCACTGCTGTTCTCGGGGTCCTTTCCATCGTCGCCTGACGGATGACGCGTTCCGACCTGTTGCGGCTGGTGCCCGACGCGCCGGCCGCGCCGGTTGCGTTCCTGGAGCCGCAGCGCGGCCAACTCGAGCGGCCGAATCGCTCCGAAATCTTCGGCCCCGAGCGCTTCGCCCAGCATGGCCGCAGCCTGGGCGAGACCCACAACGCTTCCTATGCGCGCAAGGGCTCGAACGCCTTCTTTCCACGGCTGCGCGAAAACATCGCCATCCTGCGCGAAGCGCATCGCTATCTGGGCGACCAGGCCAACACCGGCTACGACGTCAGCCCGTCCGCCGAGTGGCTGCTCGACAACTTTCACTTGATCGAAGCGCAACTGCGCGAGATCCATGACGGCCTGCCGCGGCGTTATTTCCGTGACCTGCCGGTGCTGCAGGATGAGCCGCTGGTCGGCTTGCCGCGCGTCTACGGCGTTGCCTGGGCCTTCATCGCTCACACCGACAGCGCCTTCGACGAGGAACTGCTCGTCCACTTCATCAATGCCTATGAAGAAACACGCGAGCTGACGCTGGGCGAGCTCTGGGCCTTGCCGACGACCCTGCGCGTCGTGCTGATCGAGAACCTGCGCCGCCTGGCGGAGCGGGCCGCGGCCAACAAGGCGGCGCGCGAGATCGCCAACCTGTGCTGCGACCGGCTCCAGGCCTTCGAGCCAGCGACGCTCGATGCGGTGCTGGCATTGCTCAACTGCCGCAGCGTCGGCGAGGTCTTTCTGGCGCAAATGGCGCAGCAGCTTCAGGACCATCGCTCGGCTGCCAACGCCAGCGTCTTCGACTGGCTGCAAGGTGCCGCGCCGCACTTGGCCGAGATCCAGACACGGCTGCCGGCCGAGCAGGCCGCCGACAACCAGAGCGTCAGCAACGCCATCACGTCGCTGCGCTCGATCGGCGACGCCGACTGGCCGGACATGGTCGCCGCGACCAGCGTTCTCACGCAGCTGATGCTGGCCTCACCGGCCTTCGCCGGCGAGCGCGACGACACCCGTGACCAGACGCTGCACGCCATCGAGAAACTGTCGCGCCGAAGCGGCCGCAGCGAACGCGCCGTCGCCACCGCGCTGCTCGGGCTGATGCACTCATCGGCACCGTTGCCCGACAGCCACGACGTCGACACCCGCACCGTGGCGAGCTACTGGTTGCATGGCTCGGGCCGCAACACCTTGCGCCATGGCCTGGGCCTGACTAACGACGGCGCCGCGCGAAGCCGCGCCGCGTTGCGTCGCGCCGCCTTGCCGATCTACCTCGGCTCGATCGCCGCTGCCACGGCGCTACTGGTCGCCTGGCTGCTTCGGCACCACGCGCCGGGCCTGCCCGAGACCCTCGCCCTGGCGCCTTGGCTGACCGCCACCGCGGCGCTGCTGATGGCGTTCCCGGCCTCGGAGGCGGTGGTTGCCGTCGTCAACCGGTTGATCAGCGAATCGGCCCGGCCCGTGCGCCTGCCGCGGCTGGCGCTGGCGGCCGGCATCCCGCCCGAGCACCGCATCATGCTGGTGGTGCCGGCGATATTCACGAGCCCCGCCAGCGGCGGCCAGCTTGCCCACCACCTGCTGCTGCACTACCTCGCCAACCCCGAGAGGAACGCGCAGTTCGCGCTCCTCAGCGACTGGGCCGACGCCGATGCCGCACAGGCGCCCGACGACGGCGCCCTCCTCGCCGCCGCGGTCACCGCGATCGAGAAGCTCAACGCCGACTACCCCGCCGACGCCGGCCAGCCGAGCCGCTTCGTCGTCCTGCACCGGCGGCGCCAGCTGGCACCGAGCGAAGGCCGCTGGATCGGCTGGGAGCGCAAGCGCGGCAAGCTCGAGCAGCTGCTGGCGCTGCTGGCCACAGGTGGCCCGAGTCCCTTCATCGATCTCGGCGCCGCCTCGCAGGTCGCCGCCGGCACGCGCTACGTCGTCACGCTCGACAGCGACACGCGCCTGCCGCCCGGCCGCCTGCGCGACCTCGTCGGCGTGGCGGCGCATCCGCACAACCAGCCACGGCTGAGCGCAGACGGTCTCGCCGTCGAGCGCGGCTACGCCATCCTGCAGCCGCACGTGTCGACACCGCTTCCGGCGCCCGAAGACTTCACGCTTTACCACTGGCTGTTCGCCGGCCAGCCGGGCATCGATCCGTACAGCGCCGCCAGCTCCGAGGTCTACCAGGACCTGTTCGACGAAGGCACCTTCACCGGCAAAGGTCTGCTCCATGTCGAGGCCATGCATTCGGTGCTCGGCGGCCGCCTGCCCGAAGGCCGCGTCCTCAGCCACGACCTGCTCGAAGGCTCGCTGGCGCGCTGCGCCGCCGTCACCGACATCACGGTGATCGAGGACGCGCCCTTCCATGCCGACGTCGCCGCTTCGCGCGTGCACCGCTGGACCCGCGGCGACTGGCAGCTGCTGCCCTTCCTGCTGCAGCCGCGGCGCTGGCGCCTGCGCGGCGTCAACCGCTGGAAGATGGTCGACAACCTGCGTCGCTCGCTGGTGGCGCCGATGTCGCTGGCGCTGGTCGCCTTCGGGCTCGCCACCGGCATCGTCGAGCCGCTGCCGATGCTGGCCCTGGTCGCACTCGCCTTTTCTGCCGGGCCGCTGATGGGCGCGCTGGCGGGGCTGTCGCCGAGCCGCGACGATATCGCCTACGTTCACTTCTATCGCCAGGCGCTGGCCGATCTCGGCCGTGCCTTCGCCAGCGGTGCCTGGCTGCTGGCCCAGTTGCTGCAGCTGGCGCTGATGGCAGCCGACGCGATCGGGCTGGCGCTCTGGCGCATGGTCGTGACGCGGCGCCGTCTGCTCGAGTGGACCACCGCCGCTGCCGCGCAGGCGGCCGCGACGACCCGACTGCCGGCGCTGCTTCGCGAGCACTGGGCGGCGCCGCTCTTCGCGGCCGCACTGCTCCTCGCGCTGCTGGCGCTGCGCACCCCGCATCCCGGGACCGCCGCCGTGCTCTGCGTCGTCTGGGCGCTGTCGCCGGTGTGGACGTGGTGGGTCAGCCGGCCGCGCCCGGTGCGCACGGCCGAGGCGCTCTCGATCGACGACCGCGCCTACCTGGCGGAGGTAGGGCGTGACACCTGGCGCCTGTTCGAACGCTGCGTGATGCCGGCCGAGCACGACCTACCGCCCGACAACCTGCAAACGGTGCCGAGCGACATGGTCGCGCACCGCACCTCGCCCACCAACATCGGTCTCTATCTGCTCTGCACGATGTGCGCGCATCGTTTCGGCTGGATCGGTACGGTCGACGCTGTCGCCCGCATCGAGGCGACGCTGAAGACGATGGCTGCGCTGGCGCGCCACCGCGGCCACTTCCTGAACTGGTACGACACGGTGTCGATGCAGGCGCTGCTGCCGATGTACGTCTCCACCGTCGACAGCGGCAATCTCTGCACGCATCTGCTCGCCGTCGCCGAAGCCGCGCTCGAGATGCAGGCCGCGCCTTTCGCGGCCGGGCCGCTGCGCGCGGGCCTCGCCGCCACGGCCGGCCGTGTCGCCGGCCGCCGAACGGGATGCGAGCAGCCCCTGACCGGCGTCGCCACCTTGCAGCTGCTGGCCATCGACGACCCGCTGGCCGCCATCGAGAGCGATGCTGCGCTCGTGCAGCGCCTGGTCGACGCCGCCGAGGCCGAGCTGGTCGCGGCCATGCCACCGGCCGAGGCCGAGGTGCCGCCGCGGCCGCACCACCTTTTGGCGTGGGCGGCGCTCGATCACATCGCCACCGTGCGCTCGGCCCTGCGCGATGTCGAGGGCGCGCGCGCGGTCGATGGCACGGCCGACATCGCGCACCGCCTCGGCGCCCTGGCCGCCACCTGCAAGCAGATCGCTGTCGAGGCCGACTTCAGCTTCCTCTTCCACCGCAAGCGCCGCCTCTTCCACATCGGCTTTCGCGTCGTCGAACGCCAGCTCGACGCCAGCTTCTACGACCTGCTCGCCTCGGAAGCGCGCGCCACCAGCCTCTGGGCGATCGCCAAGGGCGACGTGCTGCCGGGCCACTGGGCCGCGCTCGGTCGGCCCTTCTACGCGGTGGGCGCGCTGGCCGGACTGCGCTCGTGGTCGGGATCGATGTTCGAGTACCTGATGCCGACGCTGGTGCTCGACGAGCCGCACGGCAGCGTCCTGCACAGCGCCGCCCATGCCGCCGTGCTCGAGCACATCGCCTACGGCAACGAGCATCACGTGCCCTGGGGCATGTCGGAGTCGGCCTATGCCGGGAGCGACCTCACGCTGGCCTACCAATACGCGCCGCAGGGCGTGCCGCGGCTGGCGTTGCGGCGGACGCCGACCGACGAGCTCGTCGTGGCGCCCTACGCCACGGCCCTGGCGGCGCAGGTTTCGCCGCATCGCGCCGTCGCCAACCTGCGTTGCTTCGAAGCACTGCGCGGCCGCGAGCGGCTCGGCTTCATCGAGGCGCTCGACTACACGCCGGCGCGGCAGTCGGGCAAGGAGGGCGTGGCCCGCGTCTACACCTTCATGGCGCACCACCAGGGCATGAGCATCGCGGCACTGGCCAACGTGCTGCTCGACCGCGCGCCGCGGCGCTGGGGCATGGCCGATCCGCGCATCGAGGCGGTCTCGTCGCTGCTGCACGAGCGGGCGCCACGCGAGGTGCCGCCCTTGCGCGCGGCGCCCTCGAACCCGCGCCCGAACGCGCAGCGCCGGGCTCCCGGCATGCTGCGTGACGTCGCTCCAGGCGTGGTCGCCATCGAGCCGACCCATCTGCTCTCGAACGGCCGCTACGCCGTCTCGCTGCGCGCCAACGGCGCCGGCACCAGCCGTTGCGGCGCCAACACCGTCACCCGTTCGCGTGACGATGCCCTGCGCGATGCCTACGGGTCCTTCTTCTACCTGCGCTGGGACCGGCAGCCGAACCCCGTTTCGCTGACGCAGCACCCGGCACCTGACCCGGCGGCGCGCTACCTCTGCACCTTCGAAGCCGACCGCGTCGTCTTCACCGCCGTCTGGCCCGAGGTCGAGGCGACGACATCGGTCTGGGTCAGCCCCGAAGACGACATCGAGTTCCGCCGCGTCGTGCTGCGCAACTGCGGTGACCGCGTCCTCGACCTCGAGCTGTTGTCGTCGTTCGAACCGACGCTGGCCGATGCGCGCGCCGACGAATCGCACCCGGCCTTTTCCAACTTCTTCATCGGCGCCGAGTGGCAGGCCGATCACCAGGCGCTGGTATTCGAGCGCAAGCCCCGTCTGGCCACCGACAAGGGCATGCTCGCGGCCAACTTCCTGGCCGAGTCGGAGCCGCCGGTGGCGGCGTTGAGGGTTCAGGTCGATCGCCAGCGCTGGCTCGGCCGCAACCGCGATGCGAGCCGGCCGCTGGCCTCGTTCGACGAGCCGCCCGTGCCCGAATTCGAAGGCGGCGCTGCCCGGCTCGATACTGGCCTCGACCCGGTCTCGGCGTTCGCGGTGCGGCTGCAGATCCTGCCCCATGCATCGGTGCGGCTGACCTTCGGCGTCGCCGCCGCCGATAACCGCGCCACCCTGCGCGCCGTCATCGACAAGTACCGGCAGCCGGGCAACATCGCGCGCGCCTCGATGATGTCGGCGACGCTGAACGCGATCCGGTTGCGCGAAATGCGCATCGGCGTCGACAGCTACGCCGCCGTGCAGACGCTGTCGACGCTGCTCGCG
>JAYTYH010000355.1:0-4835 GCA_043742485.1 Rhizobacter sp. | reverse complement strand
GGCGAGCAGCTGAGCGTGCCGATGTGCGGCCGGTACGGCAGCGTCACGCGCGGGCTCCAGTAGACGCCGTCTTCGTCGACATCGATCTTGCGCACGATCTCGGGCAGCGAGTCGGCCAGCAACGCCGTGAAGCTGGTGCCGCTGAGCGCGCCGAACTGCGGGATCATGCAGCAGGTGCCGCGCGGGTTTTCTCCTCGCGGGAGCATCGATTCGATGTACACCGCGACGACGTCGCCCGGGCACGCGCCCTCGACCAGGATCGGGCCGTTCTGCGGGTTGACGAAGGGCAGCGTCAGCACCTTCGAAGGCAGGTCCTGCGGCGTCCTGATCTTGCCTTCGAAGGCATCGCGCGTCTCGACGACGACGCGATCGCCCGGCTTGATCGTCAGCACGGGATCGGTGTAGGGCCCGATCGTGTAGTGGTATTTGCCCTGCAGCAGTTCGGTGAGGGAATGCGTCACGGGGCTGCGTCCTTGCGCGACGCCGCGGGTGCGCATGATCGATGCGTTGAGCCAGCTCATGGTCTCGTCTCCTGATGACTTGGGGGAATGACCTGTTCAGATCAGCAGATGCTGGCGCACGTTCTCGGCCGTGACTTCGCCGGCGCCGATGGTCGAAACGATGCGACCCTTTTCCATGACATAACAGCGCTCGCTGATCGCCAGGATCGTGTCCAGGTTCTGCTCGACGAAGACGATCGTCGTGCCGAGCTCCTTGCGCACCGACAGGAGCGCGTCGCAGATCATCTGCACGATCGACGGCTGGATGCCCTCGGAGGGCTCGTCGAGGAGCATCAGCGTCGGATTGCCGATGAGGACGCGGCCGATCGCCAGCTGCTGCTGCTCGCCTCCCGACATCGTGCCCGCGAGCTGGCTGCGCCGATCCGCGAGGCGCGGGAAGTACTGGTAGACGAGCTCCGGGAGCTTCTTGCCTCGAGCCCCGCCGATCAGCTCGCCAACGGCGAGGTTCTCGGCCACGGTCATGCGCGGGAAGACCTCGCGACCCTGCGGCACGTAGCCGATACCGAGCCGCGCGCGCGCGTCGCTCGGCAGGGCGGTCACGTCCTGGCCCTGCAGGGTGATGGAACCGCGCGTGGCGCGGAGCAGCCCGATCAGGCAGCGCATGGTTGTCGACTTGCCGACGCCGTTGCGGCCGATCAGCCCGACGATCTCGCCCTTCGCAACGCGCATGTCGACGCCCTGCAGGATCGGCGTCGCGCCATAGCTCGCGCCGAGTTCGCGAACATCGAGGACCGCCTCAGTCATGCGTCTTCCCCAGGTAGATCTCGGCGACTCGCGGATCGCGGATGATCTCCGCGATCGGCCCGCGCGCAAAGACCCGGCCATAGTGCAGCACAGTGACCTGCTTGGCGATCTGGCGAATGAACGCCATGTCGTGCTCGACGACAACGACGGTCATGCCGTCGGCGTTGAAGCGCTGGATCAGCGCGCCGGTGCGAAAGGTCTCGTCGGGCGACATGCCGGCCGTCGGCTCGTCCATCAGCAACAGGGTCGGCTTCAGGGCCAGTGCCATGCCGATCTCGAGCCACTGCTGCTGACCGTGGGAAAGCTCGCCTGCTAACTTGCTCGCGTCGGCGGTGAGCTCGAGCATTTCTAGTAGGCGGTCCTCCTCCTCTGAAAGGCGCGCTCGCGTCACGTGGTGCTGCAGGGCGATGTGCACGTTCTGGCGCACGGGAAGCTCGCGGAACACGCTCGGCGCCTGCATCTTGATGCTCATGCCGCGCTTGACGCGCTGGTAGGGACGCTGCGCCGTGACGTCGTGGCCGTCGAAGGTGACCGTGCCGGCGCTCGGGGCGTGCATGCCGACGACGAGCTTGAAGAGGGTGCTCTTGCCGGCCCCGTTCGGGCCGATCAGGCAATGGATCTCGCCGCGATGGACGACGAGGTCGACGTCGGACACCGCGGCGAGGCCACCGAAGTGCTTCGACAGCCCCTCGGTGCGCAGCAGCTCGCTCACCCCCGCGCTCCTTGCGTGTCGGGGTCGATCGCGGTTTTCGGGCCGGGCGGGTGGCCGCGGCCACGCTGCCACAGCCGGGCGAGGAGGCGCACGATGCCGATCACGAAGCCCTGGGGCGCGACCAGGACGGTGACCAGCAGCATCGCTCCCATGAGCACGAGGGCGGCTTGCTGGCTGTACACGGTCAGGGTCTGGAACCCGAGCAGGATGAGGAACGAACCCACGAGCGTCGCGGTGATGTCGCCGCGGCCGGAGAACGCGACCCAGACGATCGGCATCGCGGCTGCGGGCAGACCGATACTTGCCGGCGTGATGAACTGGCCCCACGAGGTGTAGAGCACCCCGGAGAGGCCGGCGAGCGCCGAGCCGACGACGAAGACGACGAGCTGATACTTGCGGATGTCGTAGCCGAGCAGTTCGGCACGTTGCGGATCCTCGCGAATCGCGACGACGACGTTGCCGAAGCGTGAGTTCACGAGCGCGCGCAGGCCGAGATAGACGACCAGCAGCAGACCGACGACAAGGTAGTAGAGGCTGACGCCTTCGAACGTGAAGTTGCTCTCGCCGCCCCATGGGATGTTCAGCGACTCCATGTCCTTCATGCCGTTGAAGCCGTTGAGGCGAGCCGGCCCGATGTGCCACTCGGGTCCTGCGGTCTGGCCGAAGAAGAACGCGAGCACCAGCGTCGCCGAGAGCGTGACGATGCCGAAGAAGACGCCGCCGACGCCGCCCCAGATCATGAAGTAGCCGAGCACGACCGCGGCGACCGCCGCCAGGGCGATCGCCAGTACCAGGGCGGCGATGGTCGTACCGCCGCCCCCGAAGTCGATCGCCATGACGCCGTAGGCGTAGCCGGCCACGCCGAAGAAGAAGGTCTGCCCGAACGACAGGATGCCGCCGTAGCCCCACATCAGCGACAGGCCTAGCGCCATGAAGACCCAGAGCAGCATGTAGGCTATGTTGCCGACCGTGTACGCATCGCTGACCAGGGGATAGGCCAGCGCCAGGACCACGACGACGCCGAATGCAATCCAGAAGGCGCGGCCATTGCCCAGCGTCTGCGGGCCGTTGAGGGCACCAAGGAGTTTCATGATGACTGCGCTGCGCTCCGGTAAGTCAAGTGCCGCTCCGGGCGCCTAGCGAGAGCGGCGCGCAAGCAGGCCGGAGATGCCCTCGGGCAGCAGCCGGATGATCACGATCACCGCGAGCAGCATGCCGATCTGGCCGACGATCTGTCCCTGGCTCGCGTTGAGCGCCGTGCGCACCGCGGCGAGCAGCACGCCGGCGGGCGCGGTGCCAAGGAGAACGTTCGCGCCGCCGACCACAACCGTAACGAAGCTCTCGACGATGAATGTCGCCCCCATCGTCGGGATCAGCGTCATCGTCGGTGCATAGAGCGCACCGCAAAGACCGGCGAGCGCGGCACCGATGCCGAAGCTGAGCGCATAGATGTTGCCGACCTTGACGCCGAGTGCCTGGGCGATGGCAGCGTTCTGCATGGTGGCGCGGGCATGGATGCCGAAGCGGGTGCGCATGAAGATGACATAGATCAGGGCGAGGGCAGCGATCGCGCCGCCGAACAACACCAGGCGATAGGTGGAAAAGGTGTACTGGCCAACCGAGAAGCTGCCTTCCGGCGTGCCGATCCCAGCGAGCGAGGAGCCGAAGATGATCAGCATGCCTTGCGTGACGACGAGGCTCAGGCCCCAGGTGGCGAGCAGCGAGTCGAGCGGGCGCTTGTAGAGCTTGCGCACCAGCGCCAGCTCGATGACGACGCCGATCACGCCCGCCGACAAGGTGCCGCACAGTTGCGCCAGCGGCAGCGGCAAGCCGCCGTGAACGAGGCCCACCGTCACGTACGCGCCGCACATGATCAGCTCGCCGTGCGCCATGTTGATGACGCCCATCATCCCGAAGATGATCGCCAGGCCGGCGGCCGACAGGATCAGGAACGCGAACACGTCCGCGAACTGGTACAGGATCGAAAAGATCTCCGCGAACATCGGTCAGGCCTCCTGAATCCGCCAAGAGCAGGATCGGGGCCGAAACGAGTCCGGCCCCTTCGCGTCAGACTTTCTTCTTGGGAAGATCGGTAGGCGAGTACTGCTTCTTGTCGTTGTGCTTCGTGAGGTCGCAACCGATCTCGCCGAGCCAGTACGGCTGGATCGTGCCGTAGTCCTTGATCACCTTGACCTGGTGCTTGTCGTCGACAGCGATCAGGCGCATGCGATGCGACGTATGCTGGCTCTTCGGGTCGATGCAGATCTTGCCTTCCGGGGCCTCGATGCACGCGTTGCCGGTAGCGATGAACTTGCGCAGGTCGGCAAGCTTGGTCGACTTCGCGGCCTCGACCATCTGCTTGTACATGTAAAGCGCCGTGTAGGCGTTGTAGCCCATGTCGTTGATGTAGGTCTCATTCGGGAACTTGGCGTGCCAGCGCTTCTTGAAGTCGGTGGCCTCGGGCGTGTCGATCTCCTCGAACCAGTTGGCCGCCGCATGCATCCTGTTCAAAGCCGGCGGCGCGAACCGCTTGTGCTCGAAGCCGAGCATGATCTTGATCGATGAGCCCATGGGCAGATTCAGCTTCGCGGCCGCGGCCTGCTCGAAGAACGAGTCCTGAGCGGCGCCGACGTTGATCGTCAGGATCCAGTCCGGCTTGGCCTTCTGGATGTTCTGGATCGTCTGGGCGAATTGCGAGACGCCGAGGGGGATGAATTCCTCGCCGACCACCGTGCCGCCCAGCTTCTTCAGGATCGTGCGATTCCATTCGGCGGAGAGCTGGCCGAAGTTGTAGTCGGCCGCGATCACGTAGACCTTCTTGCCGAAGGTCTCGACCATGTATGGAATCAGGGTCGAGA
>JAYTYH010000354.1:0-2002 GCA_043742485.1 Rhizobacter sp. | reverse complement strand
GCGACAAGGCGCGCTTCATGAACCCGACTTCCCCTTACGACATCATCATCGTCGGCGCCGGTTCGGCCGGATGCGTGCTCGCCAACCGGCTGTCGGCCGACCCGTCGAAACGGGTGCTGCTGCTCGAAGCCGGGGTCGACCACAACAACATCTGGACCAAGATTCCGGCCGGCGTGCCGCGTGTCGTCGCCGATCCGAAGATCAGCTGGGGCTACCAGTCCGAGCCCGAGCCCGGCCTCAATAACCGCCGCCTGGCGTGGCCGCGCGGCAAACTCGTCGGCGGCACGAGCTGCATCAACGGCCACGTCTACATGCGCGGCACGCCCCAAGACTTCGACGCCTGGCGCGACGCCGGCAACCCCGGCTGGGGCTGGGACGACGTGCTGCCGCACTTCAAGCGCACCGAATGCCACTTCCGCGGCGCATCGGACCTGCACGGCGCCAGCGGCGAGTTGCGCGTATCGCCGGTCGAGGAGCCGCACCCGGCGTCGCAGGCCTTCGTGCAGGCCGCGCGCAACCTCGGCATGCCGTTGAACGACGACTTCAACGGCCCGACGCAGGAAGGCGTCGGCTACGTCGAGCTGATGGTCGGCGACGGCGTGCGCGCATCGACATCTCGCGTCTTCCTCGACCCGGTGCGCAAGCGGCCGAACCTTCATGTGCAGGCGGGTGCGCTGGTCGAGCGCGTGCTGTTCGACGGTTGCCAGGTGCGCGGCGTGCGTTTCCGTGTCGATGGGCAGCCACGCGAGGTCGCCGCGCGCGAGGTCGTCATCTCGGCCGGCGCGATCAACAGCCCGCAAATCCTGATGCTGTCGGGGGTCGGCCCGGCCGAGCACCTGCGCAGCCATGGCATCGACGTCGTGCTCGACTTGGCCGGCGTCGGCCGCAACCTGCACGACCACGTCTACGTGCACTACCTGGCCGGCGTCGAGCCGTCGTTCTCGATCAACCAGAAAATCTCGCGCGACTGGCGCATGATCCCCGACGTGCTGCGCTACGTCGTCAGCCGCCGCGGCCTGTTGAACTCGGCCGCCGCTCAGGTGGGCTTGTTCGCGCGCTCACACGCCAATGGCGACCGCATCGACCTGCAAATCCAGATGCGGCCTTTCAGCATGCTCGGCGCCGGCGGCATGTACCGCGCCGACAGCTACCCCGCCATCACCGCGTCTTGCGGGCTGCTGCAGCCGCATTCGACCGGGGCGCTGACGCTGGCCTCAAGCGACCCCACGCAGGCGCCGAAAATGGTCGCCAACTTCCTGACCGACGAGCGCGACATCGCGCCGCTCGTCGCGGGCCTGCGGCTGATCCGCCGCATCTTTTCGACCGCGCCGCTGGCCGAACACTTCGAACGCGAGATGATGCCGGGCGGGCAGAAGACCAGCGACGACGACCTGGTCGCTTACTTGCGCGAGACCGCAAATTCGATGTACCACCCGGCCGGCTCATGCCGCATGGGCAGCGACGACGGCGCGGTGGTCGACCCGCGGCTGCGCGTGCGCGGCATCTCCGGCCTGCGGATCGCCGATGCGTCGATCATGCCGCAGGTCACGTCGGGCAACACCAACGCGCCGGCGATCATGATCGCCGACAAGGCGGCGTCGATGATCGCCGAAGACTGGCGTCGCGCATGACCGGTCCGAATTCCAACCTAACGTTCGTGATGCCGGGCAGCGCCCCGCATCATGAAAGACTTTCACGTTGATTGCAGCAGGAGCCGCTGCATGAAGACCTACAACCATTTCATCGACGGACGGTACGTGGAGCCGATCAGCGGCCGCTGGTTCGACAGTGTCGATCCGTACCGCGGCGAGGCCTGGGCGAAGATTCCGCAGGGCTGTGCGCAGGACGTCGACCGCGCGGTCGCGGCGGCGAAGCGCTCAATGCAGGAAGGCCCGTGGGCCACGATGACCGCCACCGAGCGCGGCAAGATGATGCTGCGGCTGGCAGACCTGGTGACGAAGAAAGCCGAGCGTCTGGCCGAGATCGAAGTGCGCGACAACGG
>JAYTYH010000353.1:0-2031 GCA_043742485.1 Rhizobacter sp. | reverse complement strand
GATGCCGGTGATGCCCTTGGGGCCGTTCGTGATGTTGACCGGCGCGTCGAGGTTGTTCATGAACACGCGCACGATCTCGCCGAAGCCGAGCGTGACGATGGCGAGGTAGTCGCCGCGCAGCTTCAGCGTCGGCGCACCGAGCAGCACGCCGACGCCCCCTGCGACCAGCGCCCCGAGCGGAATCACCACCCACCACGGCGAATGCAGCCCGCCCGGAAAGGCGGCCGCGAAGTTCGCGAAGGTGTCGGTGAGCTGCGGCGAGGCGAGCAGGCCCAGCATGTAGGCACCGACGGCATAGAACGCGACGTAGCCGAGATCGAGCAGACCGGCGTAGCCGACGACGATGTTCAGCCCGAGCGCGAGCAGCACGTAGAGCAGCGCGATGTCGATGATGCGAACCCAGGCGTTGCCGGCCATCTGCACGAAAAAAGGCAGCACCAGGAGCGCGACGGCGGCACCGACGAAGATGGCCAGCTTCTGCTGGCGCGTGGCGTCGCCGAACCTCATGCTCTGTCTGCGACGCGCTCGCCGAGCAGGCCCTGCGGCCGCAGCGTGAGTACGAGGATCAGCACCACGAAGGCGAAGATGTCCTGGTAGTTGCTGCCGAGGATGCCGCCGGTCAGGTCACCGATGTAGCCGGCGCCGAGCGACTCGATCAGGCCGAGCAGCACGCCACCGAGCATCGCGCCGGCGAGGTTGCCGATGCCGCCGAACACCGCTGCGGTGAACGCCTTCAGGCCGGGCAGGAAGCCCATGGTGTGCTGCACCGAGCCGTAATTGGCCGCGTACATCACCCCGGCCAGCGCGGCAAGAGCGGCACCGATGACGAAGGTGGCCGAGATCACGGTGTCGGGCCGCACGCCCATCAGCGCCGCGACGCGCGGGTTCTCGGCCGTGGCCCGCATGGCGCGACCGAGCTTGGTGCGATTGACGAGATACATGAGGCCCGAGAGGGTCACCGCCGTCATCACCAGAATCAGGATCTGGACGTTGTTGATCACGGCGCCCCCGATCATGTGCGGCTCGCCCGGCAGCAGGATCGGGAATGACTTGTAGTTCGGCTTCCAGATGATCATGGCCAGCGTTTGCAGCAGGAGGCTGACGCCCATCGCAGTGATCAGCGGCGCCAGCCGCGGCGCGTTGCGCAGTGGCCGGTAAGCGATCTTCTCGATCGCGTAGTTGAGCGCCGAGCACACGATGACGGCGGCGATCAGCCCGAGCAGCAGGAGCACCCAGCCCGGCAGGCCGAAACCGGCCAGCGCCGTGACCACGGTCCAGCTGGTGAGGGCGCCGACCATCAGCACCTCGCCGTGCGCGAAGTTGATGAGGTTGATGATCCCGTAGACCATCGTGTAGCCGAGGGCCACGAGCGCATAGACGCTGCCGAGGACGAGGCCGTTGATGATCTGCTGGATGAAGATGTCCATGGCGTGGCGACTCTATTAGCAAAACCCTTGCCAACGCCTTAGGGTAGGCCCGGTGGCGGCTCGGGTTCCGCCGGAGCCGGAGCCGACACCGGACCTGTGGCTGCGGCGTCAAGCCGGCGCAGCTCGGCGAGCCGCTCGCCGATGCGGATTTCGAGGCCGCGCCCGACCGGCTGATAGAACGCCTGCGCCGCCATGTCGTCGGGCCAGTAGCGCTCGCCGGCCGCGTAGCCACCGGCCTCGTCGTGGGCGTAGCGATAGCCCTTGCCGTAGTCGAGGCCCTTCATCAGCGAGGTCGGCGCGTTGCGCAGGCGCAGCGGCACCGGCCGCGTCCGGTCGGCCTTGATGAAGGCACGGGCCGCGTTGTAGGCGGCGTAGACGGCGTTGCTCTTGGGCGCCATGGCGAGATAGACCACCGCCTCGGCCAGCGCGAGCTCGCCTTCGGGCGAGCCGAGGCGCTCGAAGATCTCGGCGGCGTCGAGGGCGACGCGCAGCGCCCGCGGATCGGCCAGGCCGATGTCCTCGCTGGCCATCCGCACGAGGCGGCGCGACGCATAGCGCGGATCGACACCACCGTCGACCATGCGCACGAACCAGTAGAGCGACG
>JAYTYH010000352.1:0-3832 GCA_043742485.1 Rhizobacter sp. | reverse complement strand
CCTGCGCCGCCTTGTTGGTGAAGGTGATCGCCGCGATCTGCTTGGGCTCCAACCCCGACTGCATCAGCCGCGCGATCTTGTGGACGATGACCCGCGTCTTGCCCGAGCCGGCGCCGGCCAACACCAGGCAGGGGCCGGAGAGGTGGTGGACGGCTTCGAGCTGAGCCGGATTGAGCGAGACGGGAGGCGCAGCCATGGTGGGAAGATTTTGGGCGGCGGATCATAGCGGCGACCGGTTCGTCCGACACCGCAAAATCCCTCCCCAGCATGCAGCCCCTCGCGTCGATTGCCGCCGTCACCGCACCGTTCTTCGCCCTGGTCTTGTGCGGCTATTTGGCGGCGCGCCAACGCGTCCTGCCCGAGTCGGCCATTCCCGGGCTGAACGCCTTCGTCCTGTACTTCGCCCTGCCCTGCCTGCTGTACCGCTTCGGCGCCGGCACGCCGGTGGCGCAGATGTTCAACCCGGTGATGGGCGGGGTCTACGTGCTGTGCGCGCTGGTGATGGTGGGCTTGACCATTGCCGTCACGATCGGCGAGCACATCCACCTCAAAGACGCCGCCTTCGGCGCGCTGGTCGCGGCGTTCCCGAACGCCGGCTTCATGGGCGTGCCGCTACTCGTGGCGCTGCTCGGCGACGCTGCGGCCGGGCCGGTGATCGGCGCCATCGTGGTCGACCTGGTCGTCACCAGCACGCTCTGCCTGGCGCTCGCCGAGGCCCACGCCCGCTGGCAGGGCAGCGGCGGGGCCGAGCGCGGGCTGCTGCGTGGAGCGCTCGGCTCGCTGAGGGGCGCGCTGACCAACCCCTTGCCCTGGTCGATCGCCGCCGGCGCGGCCTTCGGCGCCACGCCCTATGCGCTCGCCGCACCGGTCGCGCAGATCGTGCGCATGCTCGGCGACTCGGCTACGCCGGTGGCCCTCTTCACCATCGGCGCGGTGCTGTTCCGCGCCGGCCGCCACGTCCACACGCGCACCGCGCTCGGCCACTATCTGCCGGTGGCCCTCATCAAGCTGCTGCTGCACCCCGCCCTCGTGTTCGGCGCCGGCCTCGCCGCCCGTGCCCTCGGCGCGCCGGTATCGCAGTCGGCCTGATGGTGCTCACGCTGACGGCCGCCCTGCCGAGCGCCAGCAACGCTGCCATGCTGGCCGAGCGCTTCGGTGCCGACAACGGCCGCATCACCCGAATCATCATGGCCTCGACGGTGCTGGCCTTCGGCAGCTTCTCGATCTGCGCCTGGCTGTTCGGCGTCGGCCGATCCGGGTAGACCCCAGGACTCATCACTGGACTCTGTATACAGAATCCAGTGATGCGAAGGCCCCGCCCGTGACCGCCCAGCTCGTCAAGCTCCAGCAAGCGCCCGACCTCGTCGATCAGGTCTACCGCGCCCTGCTCGACGCCATCTCCGACGGCTCGCTCGCGCCCGGTGCCCGGCTGACGCAGGAAGACATCGCCGCCCGCCTCGCCGTCTCGCGCCAGCCGGTGCTGCAGGCTCTGCGCCTGCTCAAGAAAGAAGGCCTCGTGCTCGACGCGCCGGGCCGCGGCGTGCTCGTCGCCCCGCTCGACGCGGCCTGGATCGCGCAGGTCTACGAAGTGCGCGGCGCCCTCGATGCCCTAGCGGCGCGGCTGGCCGCAGAGCGCCGTGCCGTGCTCGACCCCAAACTCGTCGAGACCGGCCGGCGCGTCGCCCGCGGCAAGAACATCCAGGCCATGATCGACGCCGACCTAGCGTTCCACAACGCTGTCTACGCCGCCTCCGGCAACCCGCTCGTGGCGCAGAGCGCGCAGCTGCACTGGGTGCACCTGCGGCGCGTGATGGGCGCAGTGCTGCAGCACGCGCGCCAGCGCGAAGCCATCTGGGACGAGCACGAGGCGATCGCCCGCGCCATCGCCAGAGGCGACGCCGAGCGCGCGACGCGACTCATCGATCACCACGGCCGGCGCGCCAGCGAGAACCTGCTCGCGCGCCTGCCCGACATCCTCGGCCGACAAGCACAGAAAGGTGCGTCATGAAGCTCACTCCCGAACAGCACGAACGGTTCGACGGCGACGGCTATCTCTTCTTCCCCGGCCTCTTCACGAGCGAAGAAACGAAGACGCTCACCGACGCTGTGCCCGGGCTCTACAGCCGGCGCGACGCCTACAACGTGCGCGAGAAGGGCAAGGACGCGGTGCGCACCAACTTCGCCGCCCATCTCTACAGCGAGCCGTTCGCAAGGCTGGCGCGCCACCCGCGGATGGTCGAGCCGGTGCAGGAGCTGCTCGGCGAGGCGCTCTACATGCACCAGTTCAAGATCAACGGCAAGCAGGCCTTTGACGGCGACGTATGGCAGTGGCACCAGGACTACGGCACCTGGCTCAACGACGACCGCATGCCCACCGAGCGGGCCATGAACGTGGCCATCTTCCTCGACGACGTCAACGACTACAACGGCCCGCTGATGTTCATCCCAGGCAGCCACAAGCGCGGCGTCGTCGATGCGAAGCACGACCTCACGACCACCAGCTATCCGCTCTGGACGGTAGACAACGGCCTCATCGCACAGCTCGTCGAGCGTGCCGGCGGCAAGCAGGGCGGCATCGTCTCGCCGAAGGGCCCGGCCGGCTCGATGATCCTGTTCCACAGCTGCCTCGTGCACGCGTCGGGCTCGAACCTGTCGCCCTGGAACCGGGTCAGCGTCTACCTGAGCCTGTGCGCCGTCAGCAACCACATCCGCCGCTTCAAGCGGCCCGAGTTCATCGCCCATCGCGACTTCACGCCGATCGAGACGCTGCCCGACGACTGCCTGCTGAAGAGCTCCGCCGTCGACCTGCCTTGGCATGACGGCATGCCGGCGAGCGCGCTGGAAACCTCGGCCGACGAACTGAAGCTGGCGGCATGAGCCTCTTCGCGCAACTGCAGCGCCGCGAGGCGGAGAAGCGGCCGATCCGGATCGGCCTCATCGGCGCCGGCAAGTTCGGCTCGATGTACCTGGCGCAGATCCCACGCACGCCGGGCGTGCATCTTGTCGGCATCGCCGACCTTTCGCCCGACGGCGCGCGCCGCAATCTCGCCCGCGTCGGCTGGGCCGACGCGCAGACGCGCGCCGCGAGCCTCGACGCCGCCGTCAAGGACGGCCGCACCCACATCGGCGAAGACTGGCACGCGCTGGTCTCGCACCCGGCCATCGACGTGATCGTCGAGTGCACCGGGCATCCGATCGCTGCGGTGGAGCACTGCCTGCTGGCCTACGCGCACGGCAAGCACGTCGTCAACGTCACCGTCGAGGCCGATGCCTTCTGCGGCCCGTTGCTGGCGC
The DNA here is from genome assembly GCA_043742485.1 of Rhizobacter sp. Classification (GTDB taxonomy): domain Bacteria; phylum Pseudomonadota; class Gammaproteobacteria; order Burkholderiales; family Burkholderiaceae_C; genus Schlegelella_A. Next base: position 538 of record JAYTYH010000352.1, on the reverse strand, counting down.
GCAAGGCGACCGAAGCCGGCGTCATCTATTCGCTGGCGTTCGGCGACCAGCCGGCGCTCATCTGCGACCTCGTCGACTGGGCCCGCACCTGCGGCTTCCCGGTCGTCGCGGCCGGGCGCGGCCACAAGTGGCTGCCGCACTTCTGCGAGTCGACACCCGAGACGGTGTGGGGCAACTACGGCCTCACACCCGAACAGGCCGAGCGCGGTGGCCTCAACCCAAAGATGTTCAACAGTTTCCTCGACGGCTCCAAGCCCTCGATCGAATCGACCGCGGTCGCCAATGCCACTGGCCTGACGGTGCCGAGCAACGGCCTGCTCTACCCGCCGGCCAGCGTCGAAGACATCCCGTTCGTGACGCGGCCGATCGCCGAAGGCGGCGTGCTCGAAAGGAAGGGCATGGTCGAGGTAATCTCGTCGCTCGAGGCCAACGGCCGCGCCATTCCCTACGACATCCGCATGGGCGTGTGGGTCACGGTCGAAGGCGAGACCGAGTACATCCGCAACTGCTTCGAGGAATACAACGCCCACACCGACCC
>JAYTYH010000351.1:0-21758 GCA_043742485.1 Rhizobacter sp. | reverse complement strand
CGCAACGCCGCCGAGTTCGCCGACCTGATCGTCAGCAACCGCAACGGCAACCCGGTGCGGCTGCGCGAGGTGGCTCAGGTCGAGGACAGCTACGAGACGGTGAAGACGGCCGCCACCTTCAACGGCGAAACCTCGATCTCGCTGGCCGTCCTGCGCCAGCCCGACGCCAACACCGTGCAGGTGGTCGACGCCGTGCGCGCCTCGCTGGCAGGCTTTCAGTCGCAGCTGCCGCAGTCGGTGCGGATCGATCTCGTCAACGACCGTTCGGTCTCGATCCGCGCCGCCCTGCACGACGTCACCCTGACGATGCTCGGCACCATCGTCCTCGTCGTCCTCGTCATCTTCCTGTTTCTGCGCCGCTTCGTCGCAACGCTGATTCCGACGCTGTCGCTGCCCGTTTCGCTGGTCGGCGCGGTGTCGCTGCTCTGGGCCTTCGGGTACACGATCGACAACATCTCGCTGCTCGGCCTGACGCTGGCTGTCGGCCTCGTCGTCGACGACGCCATCGTGATGCTGGAGAACATCATGCGGCACGTCGAAGAGGGTGTGCCGCCGTTCCAGGCGGCGCTGCGCGGCTCGCGCGAGGTCGGCTTCACCATCCTCTCGATCTCGACCTCGCTGGTGGCGGTGTTCATCCCGATCTTCTTCATGCCGGGCGTGATCGGCCTGTTGTTCCACGAGTTCGCGGTCATCGTGGCGCTGGCCATCATCGCCTCGGCGTTCGTGTCGCTGACGCTGGTGCCGATGCTTGCCAGCCGCTTCCTCACCGACGAGAAGCACATGAAGCGGCCGGGCGCCATCGTGCGGTCGTTCGAGCGCGGCTTCGATGCCCTGCTCGGCGCCTATTCGCGCACCCTCGACGACGCACTGCGGCACCGGCCCATCGTGCTGCTGGTGGCGGTGGCAACCTTCGTCGCCACCGCGTGGCTCTTCGTCACCATTCCCAAGGGCTTCTTTCCCGAAGAGGACATCGGCCAGATCAGCATCACGACCGAGGCCTCGGAAGACACCTCCTTTCCAGCCATGGTGCAGGTCCAGGCGCGCGTCGCCGCCATCTTGCGCGCCGACCCGAATGTGCTCACGGTGAACTCGTTCAACGGCGGCGGCGGGGCGCAGAACACCGGCAGGATGTTCATCAACCTGAAGCCGCGCGGTGAGCGCCTGCCGATGAAGCAGGTGGTCGAAGGCCTCCGCAAGAAAATGCGCGAAGTGCCCGGCATCAGCGTCTTCATGCGGCCGATCCAGAACCTGCAGCTCGGCGGCCGCCCGAGCAAGGCGCAGTACCAGTACATCCTGCAGAGCGTGAAGGCCGACGAGCTCAGCGACTGGGCGGCCAGGCTGCAGGAGCCGATGCGCGCCGACCCGCTCTTTCGCGACGTCACCAGCGACTCCCAGCTGAAGGGCCTGCAGGCCTCGCTGAAGATCGACCGCGATCGCGCCAACACGCTCGGTGTCTCGATCGACGGCATCCGCACCGCGCTATACAGCGCCTTCGGCGAGCGCCAGGTCTCGACCATCTACACGCCGGTCGACAGCTACCAGGTGATCATGGAAGTGGCCCCCGACGCCAAGCAGGACGAGAGCGCCTTCAACGACATCTACGTGCGCTCGTCGACCGGCGCGCTGGTGCCGATGTCGAGCTTCACGACGGTGACGCGCTCCGTCGGGCCGACCTCGATCAACCACGTCGGCCAGCTGCAGGCGGTGACGGTGTCGTTCAATCTCGCCCCCGGCACCGCCCTTGGCGACGCCACCGCGAAGATCGAGAAGTACCGCGATCAAATTCGATTGCCGCCGTCGGTGATCACCAGCTACGGCGGCGACGCGGCGGTGTTCAAGAGCTCGCAGGGCAGCCAAGCCATCCTCATCGTCTCGGCGCTGCTGGTCATCTACGTGCTGCTCGGCGTGCTCTACGAAAGCTACATCCACCCGCTCACGATCCTGGCCGGCCTGCCTTCGGCGGCGGTGGGCGCGCTGCTGACGCTCAGGCTCTTCGACCAGGACCTGACGCTGATCGCCACCATCGGCATCCTGCTGCTGATCGGCATCGTCAAGAAGAACGCGATCATGATGATCGACTTCGCGCTCGATGCGCAGCGCACGCGGGGCCTGGCGCCGGAGGCCGCGATCCGCGAGGCCTGCGTGCTGCGTTTCCGGCCGATCATGATGACGACGCTGGCGGCGATGATGGGCGCGCTGCCGATCGCCATGGGGCTCGGTGCCGGCGCCGAGTTGCGGCAGCCGCTCGGCCTGGCGGTGGTCGGCGGCCTGGTCTTTTCGCAGGCGATCACGCTCTACATCACGCCGGTGATCTACCTCGCGCTCGACCGCTTCAGCGGCAAGGGTCCGGTGACGACGCCCGAGGCCGCCGCCGTGCCGGCGACGACGACGACGTAGCCGCCGTCGCCACGGCTGCTAGTGCAGATGTGGCCCCGGCTGCGCCGCAGCGAGTACGCTCACTGTGTCCTGGCCGACGCTGCCGGCCTCGATCTCCGCCTCGCTGGCCTCGCGCACGTCGCGGACGACGATTTCCAGCCTGAGGCCGATGCCGGCCAGCGGATGGTTGCCGTCGAGCACCACGTGGTCGGGATAGACCTCGGTGACGGTGTAGATGGCCTCTTCGCGCAGGTCGGGCGTCTTCGCGCCGGGTGGCGGTCCTTCGAACTGCATGCCCGGCTCGATGTTCTCGGGAAAGAGCGTGCGCTCTTCGAAGAACACGAGCTCGGAGTCGTACTCGCCGAAGGCATGCTCGGGCTCGAGATGCAGCGTCGTCTCATAGCCGGCGCTCTGGCCCGCGAGCGCTTCCTCGACCTTGGCGAGCAGGTCGTCGCCGCCGAAGAAGAACTCGACCGGCTCGGCGAGTTCGTCGATCTCGATGCCTTGTGCATCGGCGAGTCGCCAGGTTAGGCTGACAACGCAAGGGGAAGCGATTTCCATCGAAACGATGATCGCACAATGAGGCATGAACCCCGATCGCCCGACCGCCTTGCTGGGCGGCCTTTCCGCGGCTGCCTTCATGCGCCGGCACTGGCAGAAGAAGCCCCTGCTGGTGCGCGCGGCGGTTGCCGAGGCGCTGCCGGGTTTCGACGCGCAAAGGCTGTTCGCACTGGCGGCCGGCGACGACGTCGAGTCTCGTCTCGTCGTGCGTGATGCGCTCGGCGCCTGGTCGGTGCGGCAGGGGCCGTTGCCGCGCCGTGCGCTTCCGCCGATCGCGAAGGCGGGCTGGAGCCTGCTTGTCCAAGGTGTCGACTCGCACGACGACGCAGCGCATCGCTTGCTCGCGCGCTTTCGCTTCGTGCCCGACGCCCGCCTCGACGACCTCATGGTCTCGTTTGCGAGCGACGGTGGCGGCGTCGGCCCGCACGTCGACTCCTACGACGTGTTCCTGCTGCAGCTGAGCGGCCGCAGACGATGGCGCATCGGCCGCCCGGTGCGGGCACCGCGTTTGCGTGACGACGTGCCGCTGAAAATGCTCGCCGACTTCGCGCCCACGCAGGAGTGGCTGTTGGAGCCCGGCGACATGCTGTATCTGCCGCCCGGCTGGGGCCACGACGGCATCGCCGAAGGTCCGTGCCTGACGGCGTCGATCGGCTTTCGCGCTCCCGACGCCGATCTGCTCGCCAGCGACCTGCTCGAGCGGCTCGCCGACGCCGATCGTGGTGACGAGCCCGGTCAGGTCATGGAGCCGCGCCTCTATCGCGATCGCCATGAAACCGCGACCCGACACCCGGCCCGCGTGCCGCCAGCGCTGCGGCGCTTCGCCGAACGCGCCGTCGATCGCCTGCTCGCCGACCGGCAGGCGCGGGCGCGCGCCCTCGGCGAGTCGCTGAGCGAGTTGAAGGCCGGCGTCTTCTTCGAGCCTGCAGATGACGCCCGTGTCGGGTCCGGCGTGGTCCTCGACCGCCGCACCCGAATGCTCTACGACGAGCGCCACGTCTTCGTCAACGGTGAGTCGTATCGCGCCGGCGGCGGCGACGCCGTGCTCATGAGGAAGCTGGCCGACCGCAGAAGCCTCGACGCTGCGGCGGTGGCCGGTCTCAGCGCAGAGGCCGCGACGCTGCTCGCACAGTGGGCCGAAGCGGGTTGGTGTCGTGCAGCGTCGGACGGGCCAGAATCGTCGCCGGACCATCCACCGAAGCTGCCGAGGTGCTCGTCATGACCATCGAACACGAACCTTCGCCGTCGGCCAACGACATCGCTCCGATCGCGAGCCGGGCCGATTTCCAGAACGCCGTCCGCGCCGCTTTTGTCCAGGCTGCAGAGCAGGGGGCGCCGGAGATCTTCATCGTCGATCCCAACTTCGCCGACTGGCCGCTGAGCGAACGTGCCGTCGTCGACACCCTGACCGGTTGGGTCGACTCGCGCCGCCGCATTACCGTCATGGCGCACAGCTTCGACGAGTTTGCGCGCCGTCAGATTCGCTTCGTCGAATGGCGCCGTCAGTGGGCCCATGTGGTTTATTGCCGGCGGGACGACGAGCTCGAGGCCGAGCAGATTCCGTCGCTGATGGTGGTGCCCGGGCAGGTCTGCATTCGCCTTCTCGACAGGGTTCGGTATCGCGGCATCGTGTCGGCGCGGCCGATCGATCTCACCGGGTGTCGCGAGACGATTGACGCGCTTTTGCAACGGTCGACCGACGCCTTCCCCGTAACCACCCTGGGCCTCTAGGGAAAGCACCTAAGGCGTCTATAATCGAGGGTTAGGCACTGGAAATGCTCATGCATTCCATGTCTTTGTATGTTGGGGCTCTTCGATAGATGGGTTCCCAGGATTACCGGTCATTTTTCGAACCCTAAAACCCCCGAGGAGATATATGAAAACAGCACTGTTGATGGTCACTCTCGCCGCCGCCGTTTCCTTCGCTGCCTGCACGAAGAAGGAAGACACGTCGACCACCACCACCACCACGACCACCCCGCCGGCCACGATGTCGACGCCGTCGATGACCGCGGCTTCGGACGCGATGTCGTCTTCCGCCATGTCCGCCTCATCGGCTGCCACCTCGGCGATGGACGCTGCGTCCTCGGCAGGCATGGCCGCCTCGTCGGCGATGAGCTCGATGGACGCTGCGAGCGCCGCCTCGGGTGCGATGAAGTAAAAAGGTTTGCAAGAACGGCCGAAAGCCGCCTCCGGGCGGCTTTTTGCTTTTCCGCCTTCAGCCGAGTTCGAGCCAGCCGAATCCGGTCATCGGATCAGCGATCACAAGGTCCCCCTTGCGGCTGCCGCGACGCGCGGCGAGTGCCGCCCGAACCAGTTCCGGGCTGTTGTTCTCGCGGCTCAAATGAGCCGCGACCACATGGGTCAGCCGGGCGCCGTCGATGCGGCCGAGGATCTCGGCCGCAGTGGCGTTGCTGAGGTGGCCGAAGCGGCCGCCGATGCGTGACTTCACCGAGGCCGGATAGCGCGACGAGGCGAGCTTGTCGGCGTCGTGGTTGCACTCGAGCACGAGCGAGTCGCAGCCGGCGATGCTCTCCAGCATGTGGGCGGTGATAGAGCCGAGGTCAGTCAGCACGCCGAGAGCGACGTTGCCATCGCTGCAGCGCAGCTGCAACGGCTCGACGGCGTCGTGGGCGACGGTGAAGGGTAGAACTTCGAGATCGCCGACGGTGAGGGCCTCGCCGTCGCGCGCGAACGACAGCCGTGCCGGCGCCGCGGCCGGGCCGATGGCGCGCCAGGTGCCGCGGCTCATCCAGACGGCGAGGCCGTAGCGCTCGGCCAGGGCCAGCGCACAGCCGACGTGGTCGCCGTGCTCGTGGGTCACGAAGACGGCGTCGAGATCGGCGGCCGAGAGACCGAACCGTTGCAGCCGCGTCTCGACTTCGCGCAGCGAGAAGCCGGCGTCGATCAGGAGGCGTGTCGTGGTGATACCGCTGGTCGCCTCGACGAGGGTCGCGTTGCCGCTGCTGCCGCTGCCCAGGCTGCAGAACCGGATCACGCCGACGCGCTCACTGCAACGACCCGGCCGCGCCCCGGCAGAGGCCGGCTGCGGGCCGGGACCAGGTGCACTACCTCAGGTCTTCCAGCAGCAACGCGACGATGCGCTTGCCGGCTTCGCCGCTCTCGGGCTTGCCTTGCGAATCGAGCACGGACACCGTGCTGCCGGGCGCTTCGGCGGCAACCTTGACGCGGTACTTCGCCGGGCCACTCTCTTCGCCCTTCTTGCCGAAGCTGAACAGGCGCGAGAAGAAGTTCGGCTCGTCGCGACCGGCGAATTTGGGATCGACATAACGCACGTAGTACAGGCCTTGCGTGCGATCGCGATCCTCGACGGTGAAGCCGCTGCGGTCGAGGGCGATGCCGACGCGCCGCCAAGCGCGGTCGAAGCCGTCGTCGATCTGCAGCGTCGGGCCGGGCCGGCCGTCGAGTACACGGGCCCGCGCCGGGATGCTGGCGGCGGTGCTCGTCGCCACGATCGCCTTTGCCTGATCTTCCTTGGCACCGAGCTTGACCATCAGGCGCGACAGAAACGCTGCCTCGAGCTGCGGATCGGCCGGCCGGACCTGCCAGACGGTGCTCTCCTTGCGCTCACCGATGTAGACCTCGGCCATGCCGCGGTGGGTGATGTAGATGTCGCTGCCCGTGGCCGTGCGTTCGACCCGGGTGCGGTACTTGTCGAGCTCACTGGTCGAGAAGGCGGCGTCGAAGACCTTGCCGATGGTGTTGCGGATGATGTCGCCGGGCAACTTGGCACGGTTCTCGGCCCAGTCGGTCTCGAGCACACCGGCCTCGGCACGGTCTTGCGTGATGACGAAACCGTTGTCCTTCCAGAACGTGCGCACCTGCGGGAACACTTCCTCCGGGGTGAGGGTCGTGCTGACCCAGCGCTCGTTGCCGAGCCGCTCGAGCTTGAAGGCGCCGACCGCCTGCGGCGCCACCACCGGCACCGTGCTTACGATTGATGCGGACGTGCCCGCGGTCTGGAAGGTCGACGCGCTCACGCTGCCGCTCGGTTGCGTGTAGCGCGACTCGCGCGCCAGCTGCGTCAGGTCGGGCGGAATCTCGAGGCCGGTGCTGCGGTTGGCAGAGGTCGAGCGGTAGTCGACCTTGTCGCCGGCGAACAGGTTCTCGACGGTCGAGCAGCCCGAGAGCGCGGCGAGGCAGACGAAGCCGGCGCATGTGGCGGCGCGAAGAGGTGCAGAAATCACTTTGAACATGTCTCCATCAAGGTCCCGAAGGACCGGCGGCTCAATGCAGCCCGGCGTCGCGCAGGGCTGCAGCAACGACCGCCTGGCCGGCCTCGCTGAGCGGTGTGATTGGCAGGCGCACGGCAGCACCGCAATGGCCGAGCCGGTGCAGTGCCCACTTGGTGGGTGCCGGGCTGGGCTCGACGAACAGCGCCCGATGCAACGACAAGAGTCGCATCTGCAGGCGCGCCGCTTCACGCGCCTCGCCCGCCATGGCCGCGGTGCAGAGCGCCTGCATGGCAGCCGGCGCGACGTTGGCGGTGACGCTGACGTGGCCGTGGCCGCCGAGCAGCATCAGCGCCACCGCCGAGCCGTCGTCGCCCGAGTAGATGCTGAAGCCCGAAGGCGCACCGGCGATGAGGGCGCAGGCGCGCTCGATCTCGCCCGTCGCTTCCTTGATGCCGACGACACCGGGGATCTGCGCCAGCCGCAAGGCGGTCTCGACCTGCATGTCGGCCACCGTTCTCGAGGGCACGTTGTAGAGCACCATCGGGATGTCGACGGCTTCGGCGATGGCCTTGAAGTGGCGGTAGATGCCTTCCTGCGAAGGCTTGTTGTAGTACGGCACGACCGAGAGCGTGCAGTCGGCGCCGGCCTTCAGCGCGAAGCGCGAAAGCTCGATCGCCTCGGTGGTGGAGTTGGCGCCGGTGCCGGCCATCACCGGCAGCCGACCGCGCACGTGCTCCACCGCAACGCGGATGACTTCGCAATGTTCGTCGAACGTGACTGTGGGCGACTCGCCGGTGGTGCCGACAACGCCGATGCAGCGCGTGCCTTCGGCAATGTGCCAGTCAATCAGGCGACGCATCCCGTCGAAGTCGATGCGCCCGTCGTCGTGCATCGGCGTGACGAGCGCGACGATGCTGCCTGTGATGCTTTTCATTCATGGGTTCCTGGACCGACTGATTCTAGCGACCGGCACTCGGCCGAGCGGCCGTCGAGCGGGAAGCGATGCAGCCGCGCCGGCGAACTTTCGCGCACGGCCACGATGCGCTGCACGAATCGATCGGGGTCGGTCAGAAAGCCGTCTTCGAAAGCCACGATGCGAAGACCCGCGGCGAGCTGCAGAAGTTCAGCGCGGCCGAGCAGAAAGTCGGGCCGCGACGGCCGCCCGACTGACTCGTGGCCGGCCGCGAAGGTCTCGTAAAGCAGCACGCCACCGACCGCGACCGAGGCGACGACGTCGGTGAAGGTCGGCCGCCAGAGATAGTTGGTGACGACGACGGCATCGAAGCTGCGGCCGGCGAGCGGCCAGGGCGCCGCCTCGAGATCGGCGACGACGGTCTTCGCGAACAGCGCCACCGGGGCCAGCGCGACAGCGTCGCGGTCGACGGCCGTGACGACGTGGCCGCGGCCCGCAAAGAAGGCGCTGTGGCGGCCGTTGCCGGCGGCGACGTCGAGCACCGTGCCGCCCGGCGCGACGAGATGGGCCCAGCGCGCGACCCAGGCCGAAGGCGCCGTCACGCGTGCGGCTCGCGCTTCAGCGCGGCGATGGCCATCTTGTCGACGACCGTTGGCGCCAGCAGCTTGAGCCAGAGGCCAAGACGGTCGCGCCTGCTCATCATGATGTTGCGGCTGCGTGCGGCCGTGCCTGCGACGATGAAGCGCGCGCAGGTCTCGACGCTCATGGCGCCGCTCTCGTCGAGACCGCTCTTGCCGGCCGGCTCGCCGTCGGCGCCGAAACCGCGGTGGCGCGTCTGTGTGGCGACGACGCCGGGGTAGGCGATCGTGACGCTGACGCCGGCATCGATCAGCTCGGTGCGCAGCGCCTCGAAGAAGCCGACCATCGCGAACTTCGTGGCGCTGTAAGCGGTGCGGCCGGGCACGCCGATGAGCCCGGCGACGCTGGCGACGGCGACGATGCGGCCGCGCGACTTCACCAGTTCGGCCAATGCTGCATGCGTGCACCAGACGGCGCCCCAGTGGTTGATGCGCATCAGCGTCTCGTACCAAGTCAGATCGCCGACGTCGTCGAAGCGTGCGTGGGCCGACATGCCGGCGTTGTTGACCAGCGTGTCGATGCGGCCGAACGCGGCCACGGCTGCTGCCATCAGAGCGATGCAGTCGGCCTGCATGCCGACATCGCAGCGCTGCACGAGCACCGCCGCGCCGCGGCTGCGGCATTCGGTCGCCACCGCCTCGAGCTTGTCGACGCTGCGCGCGGCGAGCACGAGTGCCACTTCGGCGCCGCGGGCCGACCACTGCCCCGCCATCTGGGCGCCGATGCCGTCGGAGGCGCCGGTGACGACGATGACTTCGCGCATCCTAGAAACAGCTCCACAGCTGGTTCGCGAGGTCGACCGCCAGTTCGGGACTTCGGTAGGCGGCAAACACGCCCGCCAGCATCGCGATCGCTGCGGCCCAGCCGAGAAGGCGCCGCGCCTTCATGCCAGTGCCGGCCGCAGCACGGCGCGCTCGCGCACCGGCAAGTTGACGAGGGCGGCGAAGATGCCGAGAGCGACCGCGATCCACCAGACGATGTCGTAGCTGCCGGTCATGTCGTAGAGCCTGCCGCCGAGCCAGACGCCGAGAAAGCTGCCGAGCTGGTGGCTCAGGAAGACGAAGCCGCCGAGCATCGACAGATAGCGCACGCCGAAGATCGTGGCGACGATGCCGTTGGTGAGCGGCACCGTCGACAGCCACAGGAACCCGATCGTCGCCGCGAACGCGTAGACGCTCCAGGCCGACAGCGGCGCGGTGATGAAGGCCACGATCACCAGCGAACGCAGCGTGTAGATGCCGGAGAGCAGATACGTCTTCGGCAGGCGGCCGCCGAGCGTGCCGGCGACGTAGGTGCCGACGACGTTGAAGAGGCCGATGAGGGCGAGCGCGGTGGTGGCGACATTGGGCGTCAGGCCGTGGTCCTTCAGATAGCTCGGCATATGCACGCCGATGAAGACGACCTGGAAGCCGCACACGAAATAGCCGGCGGTGAGCAGCAGAAAGCTCGGGTTGCCGAGTGCTTCGTGCAGAGCGGCGCCCATGCTCTGCTGCTTCCCGGTCTCTGCAGCGCGCACCGGCTCGCGCAAGCCGAAGGCGAGCGGCACGATGACGAGGGCGATGCCGCCAAGCACGAATAGCGCGCTCTGCCAGCCGATGCCGCCGATCAGCAAGCCCTCGATCGGCACCATGAGGAACTGGCCGAACGAGCCAGCCGCCGCCGCCACGCCCATCGCCCAGCTGCGTCGCTCGGGCGCGATGTTGCGGCCGATGACGCCGTAGACGACGGCGTAGGTGGTGCCCGACTGGGCGATGCCGAGCAGCAGCCCGGCGCCGCCGAGAAAGCCCGCGCCGGTCGTCGCCACGCCCATCGCCACGAGGCCGGCCGCGTAGAAGAGGCTGCCGGCGACGAGAACGCGAAAGGCGCCGAAGCGGTCGGCGATGGCGCCGGCGATCGGCCCGGCCAGGCCCCAGGCCAGGTTCTGCACCGCGAGCGCGAAAGAGAAGGTCTCGCGGCTCCAGCCGCGGTCAGCAGTGACGGGAGCGAGCCAGAGCCCGAAGCCGTGGCGGATGCCCATCGAGACGGTGACGATGGCGGCGCCGCAAAGCAGCACCTGCGTCACCGAGAGCGGCCGGTACGTGGCGGGGCTGGACATGATCGATTGTTGCAGCCTCCACCTATCATCCGCCGCCATGGCGACCCCACCCAGGCATAACCCGAAAGACGCTTACGGCGAGGCCTCGATCCGCGTCCTCAAGGGCCTCGAGCCGGTCAAGCAGCGGCCGGGCATGTACACGCGCACCGAGAGCCCGCTGCACATCGTCCAGGAGGTGGTCGACAACGCCGCCGACGAAGCGCTCGGCGGCCACGGCACGGCGATCGACGTCACCCAGCACGGCGACGGTTCGGTCAGCGTCGACGACGACGGCCGCGGCATCCCGTTCGGCATCCATCCCGACGAGGGCGTCAGCGTCGTCGAGATCGTCTTCGCGCGGCTCCATGCCGGCGGCAAGTTCGACAAGGGCAGCGGCGCCGCCTACAGCTTTTCGGGCGGCCTGCACGGCGTCGGCGTCAGCGTCACCAACGCGCTGGCGACGCGGCTGGAGGTCACGGTCTGGCGCGGCGGCCAGGTCGCCAGCATCGCGTTTGCCGGCGGCGACGTGATCGAGAAGCTGGCACTGCGCAAGCCCGCCGCCGGTGAGCGCAAGAGCGGCACGCGCGTTCGCGTCTGGCCCGATTCGCGCTACTTCGAGAGCGCCGAGCTGCCGCGCGCCGAGCTCATGCACCTGCTGCGCAGCAAGGCCGTGCTGATGCCCGGCGTGAGGGTCTCGCTCACCATCGAGAAGGGGCGCGGCGGCGAGCCCGAGCGGCTCGACTGGCTGTACAAGGCCGGCCTCGCCGACTACCTGATGCAGACGCTCGCGGCCGAGCCCGTGATCCCGCTCTTCGAGGGCGCCCACCACGCCGACGGCAAGGAGAGCGAAGACGTCGCCGAGGGCGAGGGCGCGTCTTGGTGCGTCGCCTTCACGGAAGAGGGCCACGCGGTGCGCGAGAGCTACGTCAACCTGATTCCGACGGTCGCCGGCGGCACCCACGAGTCGGGCCTGAAAGACGGCCTGTTCGGCGCCGTCAAGGGCTTCATCGACGTGCACGGCCTGCTTTCCAAGGGTGTCAAGCTGATGCCCGACGATGTCTTCTCGCGCGCCAGCTTCGTGCTCTCGGCCAAGGTGCTCGACCCGCAGTTCCAGGGCCAGATCAAGGAGCGCCTGAACAGCCGCGACGCGCTGCGGCTGGTCTCCAACTGCATCAAGCCTGCCCTCGATCTGTGGCTGAACCAGCACGTCGCCGAAGGCAGAAAGCTCGCCGAGCTCGTCATCCGCCAGGCGCAGACGCGCCAGCGCGCATCGCAGAAGGTCGAGAAGCGGCGCGGCTCGGGCGTGGCCGTGCTGCCCGGCAAGCTGACCGATTGCGAGAGTCGCGATCTGGCCTTGAACGAGATCTTCCTGGTCGAGGGCGATTCGGCCGGCGGCAGCGCCAAGATGGGCCGCGACAAGGAGACGCAGGCGATCCTGCCCTTGCGCGGCAAGGTGCTCAACTCGTGGGAGGTGGAGCGTGACCGGCTCTTCGCCAACAACGAGATCCACGACATCGCCGTCGCCATCGGCGTCGATCCGCACGGCCCCGGTCCTTATGTCGATGGCAGCACACCCGATTTGAGCGGCCTGCGCTACGGCAAGGTCTGCATCCTGAGCGACGCCGACGTCGACGGCTCGCACATCCAGGTGCTGCTGCTGACGCTCTTCCTGCGCCACTTCCCGCAGCTGATCGAGCGCGGCCACGTCTACGTCGCCAAGCCGCCGCTGTTTCGCGTCGACGCGCCGGCCCGCGGCCGCAAACCTGCTGCCAAGATCTACGCGCTCGACGAAGGCGAGTTGCACGCCATCACCGACCGCCTGAAGAAGGAAGGCGCGCGCGACGGCTCGTGGAGCGTGAGCCGCTTCAAGGGCCTGGGCGAGATGAACGCCGAGCAGCTGTGGGATACGACGCTCAACCCGGAGACGCGCCGCCTCCTGCCGATGAGCTTCGCGGCCACCGGATTCGCCTCGACCGTGGCGTCGCTCACCAAACTGATGGGCAAGGGCGAGGCGCAGGCCCGCCGCGACCTGATGGAGCTGCGCGGCGACACCATCGAGGTCGACGTGTGAGCACGGCGCCGCCGTCCACTTTGCGGCTGCGCCTCAGGCCGACGATGCTGTCCGATCTCGACTTCGTGGGCTCGGTCGAGGACGATCCCGACAACCGGCCGTTCATCACGCCATGGGAGCGGGTCCAGCACGAAGGCGCGGTGCGCTTCCCAGACTTTCGCCACTTCATCGTCGAGGCCGGCGAGGCTTATCCGTCGGCCGGCTTCGTCATCCTGCAGGGCTGCCGCAACCCGCACGCCTCGGTCGAGCTCAAGCGCCTCGTGCTGCAGCCCAAGGGGCAGGGCTACGGCCGGGCCTGCGTCCGCCTGCTCGCCGACATGGCCTTTCGCGACCTCGGTGCGCACCGCTTCTGGCTCGATGTGAAGAGCGAGAACGAACGGGCCCTGGCGCTCTACCGCAGCGAAGGTTTCGTCGAGGAAGGCCGCCTTCGCGACAGCGTTCGCAGCGGCAGTGGCTTCGACTCGCTGATCGTGATGTCGCTGCTCGGCGCCGAACACGAGGCGCTCGTCGCTGCCCGCACCGCGCCAGCCGTTGGCGCGTCCTGAAACTTCCTCGCAAGGAGACGCCATGCAGTCGACGATGATGAACGTGCCGCTCTCGCTCGACCATCTGCTCGAGCGTGCCGGCACGGTCTACCCGCATCACGAGATCGTCTCGCGGCTGCCCGACAAGTCCCTGAAGACGCACACCTACGGCGAGTACCACGCGCGCACCCGCCGGCTCGCCGCGGCGCTGCTCGCGCTCGGTCTCGGGAAAGGCGAGCGCGTGGCGACGCTGTGCTGGAACCACCACGCGCACCTCGAGGCCTATTTCGGCATCCCGGCCGCCGGCGGCGTCATGCACACGCTCAACCTCCGGCTCTCGGCCGACGAGATCGGCTGGATCGCCGCCGATGCCGACGACCGCTTCCTCATCGTCGACGACATCCTGCTGCCGCTCTATCGCCAGTTCGCCGGCAAGCACGCCTTCGAGAAGGTCATCGTCTTCCCGTTCTCGGGCGCCGCGGTCGACACCAGCTCGGGCTGGCTCGACTACGAAGCGATGCTCGACGCCGCCGACGGTGCCGGCTTCGCATACCGGCCGCACGACGAGAACGACGCCGTCGCCATGTGCTACACGTCGGGCACCACCGGCCGGCCGAAAGGCGTCGTCTACTCGCATCGCTCGACCGTGCTGCATACGCTGGTCGGCTGCCTCGGCGAGAACTGGTCGCTGAAGGCCGCCGACGTCCTGCTGCCGGTGACGCCGATGTTCCACGCCAACTGCTGGGGCCTGCCGTACGGCGCCGTCATGACGGGCGCGAAGATCGTCTTCCCCGGCCCGCACCTGCATCCCGACGATCTGCTCGACCTCATGCAGCTGGTGCCGCCCACGCTCTCCGTCGGCGTGCCGACGATCTGGCTCGGCCTCATCCAGCGCTTCGAGCGCGCGCTGTCGGAAGAGCCGGGGCGATGGCAGCTGCCGGCCGGCATGCGCTCGATGGTCGGTGGCGCGGCGGTGCCCGAGGCCCTCATCCGCGCCTTCGCGGCACACGGCGTCTGGATCGTGCAGGGCTGGGGCATGACCGAGACCTCGCCGCTGGCGACGGTGTCGCTGCGCATGGAAGGTGCGCCCGACGACGAGCGCTTTCGCCGTGCCGCGATGGCGGGCGTGCCGGTACCGCTGGTCGAGATCAGGATCCGTGCCGACGACGGCCACGACGCACCTTGGGACGGCCGCAGCGTCGGCGAGATCCAGGTCCGCGGGCCGTTCATCACCGGCTCGTATCACCACGGCACGAGCGATTCCGCGGGCGATGCCGGCGACAAGTTCACCGATGACGGCTGGCTGCGCACCGGCGACGTCGCCACGATGGACGAATTCGCCTTCGTGCGCATCACCGACCGCACCAAGGATCTCATCAAGTCGGGCGGCGAATGGATCTCGTCGGTCGACCTCGAAAACGCGCTGATGGGCCACCCGGCGATCGCCGAGGCGGCCGTGATCGCGATCCCCGATCCGAAGTGGAGCGAGCGGCCGCTCGCCTGCATCGTCGTCAAGCCGGGGCAGGGCGGCGACCCTGCAGCGCTGGCCGCGTCGCTCGACGGCCACCTTCTCGGCCACGGTTTCGCGAAGTGGCAACTGCCCGAGCGCTACGAAGCGATCGACGCCGTGCCGCGCACCTCGACCGGCAAGTTCTGGAAGCTCAGGCTGCGCGAGCGCTTCCCCGGCTAGCGTCGTCGCTGGTCACCCTTTCTTTTCGCTTTCGTTCCGTCTGCCGTTCCGCGCTCCGATGTCCACCCACGATCTTTTCAGCACCGACCCGGCCGCGCCAGATGCCGCGGCGTCTCTCTCCGAATACGCAGAACGCGCCTATCTCGAATACGCGCTCTCGGTCGTCAAGGGCCGGGCCCTGCCCGATGTCTGCGACGGCCAGAAGCCGGTGCAGCGCCGCATCCTCTACGCGATGGCGCGCATGGGGCTGGCGTTCACGAGCGCGGCCGGACCCAGGGCCGTCAAGAGCGCCCGCGTCGTCGGCGACGTGCTCGGGCGCTTCCATCCGCACGGCGACCAGGCCGCCTACGACGCCCTCGTGCGCATGGCGCAGGATTTCTCGCAGCGCTACCCGCTGATCGACGGCCAGGGCAACTTCGGCTCGCGCGACGGTGACGGCGCCGCCGCGATGCGCTACACCGAAGCGCGCCTGGCGCCGATCTCGCGCCTGCTGCTCGACGAGATCGACGAAGGCACGGTCGACTTCATCCCCAACTACGACGGCTCGACCGAAGAACCGCGCCTGCTGCCGGCACGGCTGCCGTTCGTGCTCCTCAACGGCGCCAGCGGCATCGCCGTCGGCCTCGCCACCGAGATCCCCAGCCACAACCTGCGCGAGGTCGCCGCCGCCGCGGTGGCTCTGCTAAAGGACGACAAGCTCGGCGACGACGAACTCGCGCACCTGCTGCCCGGCCCCGACTACCCGGGCGGCGGTCAGATCATCAGCTCGGCCGACGACATCCGCGCCGCCTACGCCAGCGGCCGCGGCTCGCTCAAGGTGCGGGCGCGCTGGAAGATCGAGGAGCTGGCCCGCGGCCAGTGGCAGCTCGTCGTCACCGAGCTGCCACCGGGCGCGAGCGCGCAGAAGGTGCTCGAGGAGATCGAGGAGCTCACCAACCCGAAGCTGCGGGCCGGCAAGAAGACGCTCGGCGCCGAGCAGCTGCAGCTGAAGGCGAGCCTGCTCGGCGTTCTCGACGCGGTGCGCGACGAGTCGAGCAAGGAGGCGGCGGTGCGGCTGGTCTTCGAGCCGAAGACACGGGCCACGCCGCAGGCCGAGCTCGTCACGGCGCTGCTCGCCCACACGTCGCTCGAGAGCTCGTCGCCGATCAACCTGACGATGGTCGGCGCCGATGGCCGGCCGACGCAGAAGAGCCTGCGCCAGCTGCTGCTCGAGTGGACGCGCTTTCGCACGGTCACGGTCGAGAAGCGCACGCGGCACCGGCTCGGCAAGGTGGCCGAGCGTGTCCACGTCCTCGAAGGCCGGCAGCTCGTGCTGCTCAACCTCGACGAGGTGATCGCGATCATCCGCAGCGCCGAGGAACCGAAGCCGGCGTTGATGGCGCGCTTCGCCCTGACCGAGCGTCAGGCCGACGACATCCTCGACATCCGGCTGCGCCAGCTGGCGCGGCTCGAGGCGATCCGCATCGAGCAGGAGCTGAAGGAGCTGCGCACCGACGCCGCCAGGCTGAACGACATCCTGGCCAGCCCGGCGGCCTTGCGCCGCACCGTGATCCGCGAGATCGAGGCCGACGCCAAGACCCATGGCGACGAGCGCCGCACGCTGATCGAGGAGCAGAAGCGCTCGGTCGCCGAAGTCCGCATCGTCGACGAGGCGGTGACCGTCGTGGTCAGCCTGAAGGGCTGGGTGCGGGCGCTGAAGGGCCACGAAGTCGACGCTGGACAGCTCGCCTTCAAGGCCGGCGACGGGCTCTACGGCACCTTCGCCTGCCGAAGCATCGACTCGATGCTCGTCTTCGGCAGCAACGGCCGCGTCTACACCGTGGCCGTGGCAGTGCTGCCGAGCGGGCGCGGCGACGGCCAGCCGGTCGCGTCGCTGGTCGAGCTCGAGGCCGGCACGCAACCGGCGCACTACGTCGCCGGCGCGCCGGTCGACCTGCTTCTGCTCGCCGGCACCGGCGGCTTCGGGCTGCTGGCGCGCGCCGGCGACCTGCTCTCGCGCCAGCGCGGCGGCAAGTCGTTCCTCGTGCTCGAAGGCGACGAGCTGCCGTTGCCGCCGGTGGCCGTCGGGCCCGGCGCTGCCCGTGTCGCCTGCCTGACGCTGACCGGTCGGTTGCTCGTCTTCGGCCTCGACGAGCTGAAGCTGCAGGGCAATGGCGGCCGCGGCCTGACGCTCGTCGATCTCGATCCGAAAGACGCTGTCGTCAGTGCCGCCGTGTTCGCCGAGGTGCTGCGCATCGTCGGCACCGGCCGTGGCGGCAAGGCGCGCGAAGAGACGCTGCGCGGTGCCGCGCTCGAGCCCTACGTCGGCAAGCGCGCCCGCAAGGGTCGCCGCCAGGACGCCATCCCGAAGGCGGTGCGCGTCGTCGCCGCCGATCCGCATTGAGACCGCGAGCCAACGCTACGATCCGCCGCTAGGCCGCCATCCAGAGGACTGCATGAAGAAGATCGTCAACGACACCACCGACGAGTTCGACCGGCGGCTCGACGCGCTGCAGGCCGGGCACGCGCCGCAGACCGAGATCGACGCCGCCACGATGGTCTACGAGCGCTTGCGCACGGCCCAGATGATCTGCCAGGCACTGGTGCCGGGTGCCTACTCCGAGACCGCCGTCTTCAGCGTCCTGCAGGCCATTGCCGACGAGGCCGCACTGCACACGCCGCTCGACGACGAATGAGCTTCGCGGCCTCGCTCCGCTCCGTCAGCGGGCGATGCGCAGGACCCGGATCATGGCGATGCCGCAGAGCGTGAACAGGGCCGCGGCCCAGAACGCGTAGGGCGCGCCGAACAGGTTCACGGCAGCGTCGGCACAGCTGGCGCGGGCCATGAACACGTCGGGCAGCAGGCTGTCGAGCTGCAGCCCGCCGACGATGCGGTCGGCGAGCGTCTGGTTGCACGATGCCGACTTCGCCGCCACCAGGTGCTGCCAGAGGGCGCTGGCCAGACCGCTCGCCGCCAGCAGCAACGTGAAGGTGGCGGCGACGCGGCTGCCGGTGCGGCCGCGCCAGGCCAGCCCGAGCAGAGCGAACACACCCATGACGATGAAGACGAGTCGCTGCAGCACGCACCACGGGCACGGCTCCATGCCGTAGGCGTGCTGCGAGACCAATGCTGCCGCCACGGCCGCGAACGAGGCGACGGCGACGAAGGCGAACAGGGCTCCGACGGAGGTCGCGACGCTGCCGCGCGCCATCACTCCGCGACCTGGACGATGAGCTCGATCTCGACGCAGGCGCCGAGCGGCAGCTGGGCCACGCCGTAGGCGCTGCGCGCGTGCGCGCCCTTCTCGGCGAAGACCTCGCCGAACAGTTCGGAGCAGCCGTTGGTGACGAGGTGGTGCTCGACGAATTCGGGCGTGCTGTTGACGAGGCTGGTGACCCGCACGATGCGCTCGACCTTGTCGAGGTCGCCGACGGCGGCGTGCAGGGTGCCGAGCAGATCGACGGCGACGGCGCGCGCTGCCTTGCGGCCGGTGCCGGTGGTCATGTCGCGGCCGAGCTGGCCGACCCAGACCTTGCCGTCGCGCTTGGCGATGTGGCCCGAGAGGAAGACGAGGTTGCCGGTGCGCACGAAGGGCACGTAGGAGCCGGCCGGTATGGCCAGCGGCGGCAATGAGATATCGAGATCGGTGAGGCGGTCGTAGATCGAGGACATGGGTTTCTCGCAGTCTCGGCGGACGGTCTCAAATCCTACACTCGTCGGATGGCAGGAAAGGGCACCGGCGGACGGCTCGCGGCGCTGTTGCTGGCTTGGCTGGCGGGCGTCGCCGCGCAGCTCCAGGAGCGCTCGTTGTTGCCGCCCGGTGCCTATGTCGCGCTGGCGGCGCTCGCTGTCGTGGTGGTGTTCGGGCACGCGTTCGCGCGCCGCGGTTTCGTGGTCGCGGTCATCGCTGTCGCCATTGCCGGTTTCGCCTGCTCGGGCTGGCGCGCGTCGCTCCATCTCGGCGAGCGGTTGGCGGCGGAGCTCGAAGGCCGCGATCTCGTTCTCACCGGTGTCGTCGCCAGCTTGCCGCAGCAAAGCGCGACCGGCCTGCGTTTTCGCTTCGAGGTCGAGCGCGATGGCGACGCCGCGGCGGCTTCGTCTGCCGTGCCGTCCTCGATCGCGCTCGGTTGGTATGCCGGCTTCCACGAAGACGCCGCCGCCGTGCAGCCGCGCCGCGAGCTCCGCGCCGGCCAGCGCTGGCGCTTCACGGTGCGCCTGCGCCAGCCGCACGGCAACCTCAACCCGCACGGCTTCGACTACGAGCTGCTGCTCTTCGAGCAAGGCGTGCGCGCCACCGGCTACGTGCGCGATTCACCGCCACCGGTTCTGCTCGACAGCGCCGCCGGCTACCCGGTCGAGCGCCTGCGCCAGCGTGTCCGTGACGCCATCTACGCGGCCGTGCCCGACCGTCGCAGCGCTGGCGTGCTGGCGGCGCTCGCCGTCGGTGACCAGAGCGCCATCGAGCGCGAGGACTGGGACCTCTTTCGCAACACCGGCGTCGCTCACCTGATGTCGATCAGCGGCTTGCACGTGACGATGTTCGCGTGGCTGGCCGGGCTGGCCGTCGGCTGGCTCTGGCGACGCAGCGAACGGGCGATGCTGCGCGTCGCGGCGCCGGTCGCGGCGCGCCTCGGCGGCGTCGTGGCGGCGACGGCCTACGCCGCCTTTTCGGGCTGGGGCGTGCCGTCGCAGCGCACGGTCTGGATGCTCGCGACCGTGGCCGCGCTGCAGCTCGTCGGCGTCCGCTGGCCGTGGCTCGTCGTCTTGCTCGCTGCCGCCGCGGTCGTCACGGCGTTCGACCCCTGGGCGCTTCTGCAGGCCGGTTTCTGGCTCTCGTTCATGGCCGTCGGCCTGCTCATGGTGTCTTCGCCGCTCGACCATCGCCCTGGCGCCGAAGTCGCGGCCGTTCCGGGCTGGCGCGGCTGGCCGCTGCGGCTCTTCGGCAGTGCCCGCGACGGCCTGCGCCTGCAGGTGATCGCCACGCTCGGCCTGACACCGCTGACGCTGGTCTTCTTCCAGCAGGTCTCGATCGTGGGCTTGCTCGCCAACCTCGTCGCCATTCCGCTGGTGACGCTGGTGATCACGCCGCTGGCTCTTCTCGGCGTCGCCGCCACGCCGCTCTGGTCGCTCGGGGCCTGGGGCGTGCAGGGCCTCGACGCCTTTCTCGGCGCGCTGGCAGCGATCCCCGGTGCTGTCTGGGTGGTGCCGGTGGCACCGCTGTGGGCCCAGCTCGCCGGCCTCGTCGCTGCCGCCTTGATCGTCATGCCGTTGCCGTGGCGCGCCAAGCTGTTCGCGCTGCCCCTGGCGCTGGCGCTGCTGGTGCCGCCGCGCACGCTGCCGGCCGAAGGTGCCTTCGATCTCGTCGCCGCCGACATCGGCCAGGGCACGGCGGTGCTCGTGCGCACGCGAGCGCACGTGCTGCTGTTCGACTCCGGCCCGCAGTACTCGCGCGACAACGACGCTGGCCAGCGCGTCCTGGTGCCCTTGCTGCGCGCACGCGGCGACAGCCACGTCGACCTGCTCATGCTCAGCCACCGTGACCTCGACCACGTCGGCGGCGCCCGCTCGGTGCTCGGCGCGCTGACGGTCGACGCCATGTCGAGCTCGCTCGAGCCCGGCCACCCGCTGCAGACACTGGCCGCGCGCTCGTCGCGATGCGAAGCCGGCCAGCGCTGGACCTGGGACGGTGTCGACTTCGCGGTGCTGCGACCGGCCGCTGCCGACTACGCGCTCTCGTTGAAGCCGAACGCGATGTCGTGCGTGCTGCGCGTCTCCGGCGGCGGCCGCAGCGCCTTGCTGACCGGCGACATCGAGCGCGAACAGGAAGCAAAACTCGTCGGCGCCCTGGGCGCGGCCGGACTGCGCAGCGACGTGCTCGTCGCCCCGCACCATGGCAGCCGGACGTCGTCGACCGCGGCCTTTCTCGATGCCGTCGCGCCGCGGCTCGCGGTGTTCCAGGCCGGCTACCGCAACCGCTTCCGTCATCCGGCACCCGATGTTCTGGGGCGTTACCGCGACCGAGGCATCGCGATCGTCGCCAGCCCGTCGTGCGGTGCCTGGCTGTGGCCGGCCACGGGCCCGGTCGCCGGCGGCTGCCAGCGCGACCTCGGCCGCCGCTACTGGCATCACCGCGATGCCTCGGAAACGACGCCCTGAGCCGGCCGCTGGCGCAGAGTTTGCTACGCTCGTCATCCGGAGGATTCGGATGGCTGTGGCTTTCGACGAGATGCTGACTGCGGGTGGTGCGGTGCGCGCGCACTACCGCGACTACGACCGCTGGTTGAAGGAGCAGGCGCCGCAGGTCCTGCGCTCGCGCCGCGAGGAGGCCGAGGTCATCTTCCGCCGCGTCGGCATCACCTTCGCGGTCTACGGCGCCAAGGACGACGACGCCGGCGGCCAGAACGGCGGCACCGAGCGGCTCATCCCGTTCGACCTGATCCCGCGCGTGATCCCGGCCGACGAGTGGCGCGAGATGGAGCGCGGCCTGCGCCAGCGCGTCGCGGCGCTGAACCGATTCGTGCACGACGTCTATCACGGCCAGGAGATCCTGAAGGCCGGCATCGTGCCCACGGAGCAGGTCCTGAACAACGCCCAGTTCCGCAAGGAGATGATGGGCGTCGACGTGCCGGGCGGCATCTACTCGCACATCGCCGGCATCGACATCGTGCGCGCCGCCGAGGCCGACGGCAGCGGCAAGTACTACGTGCTCGAAGACAACCTGCGCGTGCCGAGCG
>JAYTYH010000350.1:0-5771 GCA_043742485.1 Rhizobacter sp. | reverse complement strand
CGCTGCGTGTTCTCCGGAATCGCCAAACGCCGCTCCTTCGTGTCGGTCGAGTTTAGGTCGGCATCGGTCCGATGCCGCCGAGCAACCTCGCGCTCCGGGGGGATGCCGACGAGCGGGAGGGGCGGGCATACTGCCGGCTCTTGTCGGTTGCTGCTCCTCGATGCTGTTCATCGTCGCCCTCTATTTCGCTCTGGCCACGCTGGCCCTGGCGCTGCTGGTGCTGCCGCAGGCGCGCGCGCAGGCGATGGCGTGGGCGCAGCGGCTCGTATCGGGTGGCGCGCTGGCAAGGCGACGCGTCTCCGAGCAGAGCCAGAAAAGCGCGCAGCGCACGGCCGAACGCGTCGGCACGGCGTCGCGCGCAGGCTTCGGCTGGCTCGCCGCGCGTCGCACCTGGATCCTGGCCGGAGTGGCACTGCTGATCGCCGGGCCGCTGCTGGCGCTGGCTTTCCAGCTGCGCGGCTTTCTCTCGCTCGACGGTTACGACCACCGCGTCAGCCGCGGCGTCAACGATCAGGTCGCGATGCTGCTGGAGGGCGAGCAGCTGGTGCCGCCGGCGCCGCTTCCGCCCGAGCTCTTCATGACGGCCGAGATCGAGCGCGTCGTCCCGATGGTCAGCGCTGCGAGCCGCCAGTGGGAGCTGCTCGACGGCGACTTCCGCCAGCGCATGCTCGTCGTCTTCAAGCTGATGCGCGAACAGCACGGCATCGAGATGGTGCTGCTCGAGGGCTACCGCAGTCCCGAGCGCCAGGCCAGGCTGGCGGCGCTCGGCCCGGGCGTCACGCGGGCCGGCGCCGGCGAGAGCTATCACCAGTACGGCATGGCCGCCGACTGCGCTTTCATGCGCGGTGGCCGCATCGTCATCTCCGAGCAAGACCCGTGGGTCGCCGCCGCCTACGCCGCCTACGGCGAGGTGTCGCGCTCGGTCGGCCTCACCTGGGGCGGCGGCTGGCACAGCATCAAGGACTACGGCCACGTCGAGCTGCGGCGCGAGGGCTTCTCGCCCGGCCGCGCCGCCACAGCGAGTACAGCGAAACCATGAGCAGACCTTTCATTCTCGTCGGCGACAAGACGGATCACGGTGGCACCGTGATCCAGGGCAGCACCGTCAGCGACGTCGGCGGGGTCGCGATCGCGCGCGTCGGCGACAAGGTCACGTGCCCGAAGAGGGGCCACCGCGGCACGACGACGATCGCCACCGGCGACCCGACCTGCATCATCGACGGCCAGCCCGCGGCCCGCCACGGCGACAAGACGGCTTGCGGAGCGACGCTGATCTCGTCGCAGGCGACCAGCACCGATTGAGCGCCGAGCTGTCGCCAGCGGGGGCGGGATCGGGTTGATGAAGCGGCTGTTTCAGGGCCTGGCCCTGTTCGTCGTCATCGTCTCCGTGATCTGGGTCGTGGTGCTCTGGCGCTGGCAGGTGACGTCGCGCGACATGAGCACGCGCGACATCGTCGTCTACCTCGGCCTGCTGCCGATCGCCGTGTTCATGCTTGTCCTGATGGGGCGATGGGCCTGGCGCGGCGCCGACGAGCGTGCGACCCGGCGCGCCGCCGAAGCATCGGCCTCGGCACCTGTCGCGGCAACGCCTGCGGCAGGCAGCGACGAAGCCGAGCGACACGCCACCGTGCAGTTGCTCGCCGCCTGTCTCGTCACCGCCGCCGGCAGCAGCGCCAGCGAGCTGGTGTCGGCGGCGCGCGACGGCACGCCGCGGCCCGGCCTCGACGCCGAGCTGCGCGACGACGACGGCCTGCCGATCCTCTCTGCCCGCGTCGCCGACGTCGACGGCCTGAAGACCGAAGTCGAGGCCGACACCGAGCCGCACCTCGCGCTCTTGCGGAGCCAGCACCCGGAATGGGCCGACCACGTGATCTCCGAGCACGCCTGGCGCGCGCTCTCCAGCTTGCGCACGCCGCTGGCCAGTGCCGTCGACGTGCTCGCGCCCTGGGCCGACGCGCTGGTCGCTGAAGACGCCAGGCAGCCGGCGGAGGTTGGCAGGCGGGTCGATACCGGCAGCGCGCGCTGCGTGCGCGTGCTGATCGGCTGGCCGGTCGGCTGGAACGCGCTGGAGCAGGAGCTCGGCCGCATCGTCGCGACCGAATGGCTGACGCGGAGCGGCGCCCGCGCGCTTCCCGGCACCCTGTTCGCGCTCAACGCCCAGGCGGTCGGCGGCGAGGAGCTGCTGCTGCAGGCCGACGGGCTGATGCAGACGCTGGCGCGCGCGAACCGCAGCGAGCCGGTCATCGTCGCCGCGTGCCACAGCACGGTCAGCGCCGTAGCGGTTGCCGAGCTCGAAGACGCCGGCGTGCTGCATCACGCGCAGAAACGTCCGAAGGGACAGTTCGCGGCCGAGGCCGCCGCCGCGCTCGTTCTCGCCGGTGCGAACTGGCCCGCCGCCCCGGATGCCGACCAGCCGCCGCCGCATCTGCATCGGCCGGCGCTGCTGCGCCGCGACAAGTCGATCGACGCGCTTGGCAAGACGGGCCCGCAGACGGCGATGCAAGCGATCGATTCGGCACTCGGCGCCAGCCGGCTCGACGCAGCCGCGGTGGCCAGCCTCGTCGGCGACGCCGACCAGCACACGGAACGCGCGACCGAGTTCTATCGGGCCGCCGCCGATACCTTGCCGCACCTCGACGCCAGCGACGACATCCGCGCCATCGGTCATGTCACCGGCGCGGTCGGCGGCGTCGGCGCGCTGCTCGTGGTGGCCTGCGCGGCGGAGGTCGCCCGCTCGGCGGAGCAGCCTTGCATGGCCCTCACCGTCGGCGATGGCCACGCCCGCCTGGCTCTCGTCGTCCTGCCCTCGGCACCGGTCGCACCGGGCCTGCCGGACGAGGCGCGGGATGCGACTTCTGCATGATCGCGAGCCGCTTTTGTCGCAGCGGCTGCGGCGAGAATGCAGCCTCTGCCGCGACGTCGCCCTCTTCGCCCTGACTGAATGAACCGACTCTGGAGCTTCCTGACCGATCTGCGCGTGCTCAGCGTGATCGGCTTCGCGGCCCTCGCTGCCTTCCTGTTTCTCGGCGCGAGTGCGCTCGAGGTCGCGTTCGTGTACGCCGCGGTCGCCCTCGGAGTCGCGCTCACCGTCTGGCTGCTGGTCTGGCTGGTGCGCAAGATCATCGCCATCCGCGCTGCCCGCCGTATCGAGGCATCGATGGCCGATCCCGGCGAGCCGGGCCGGCGCGCGCCGCGAGGCGCCAGCAAGGACGAGGTCGACGCCATCGGCGAGCGCATGCGCGAGGCCGTCAAGACGATCAAGTCGTCGCGGCTCGGCGAGACGGCGGGCAGTGCTGCGTTGTACGAGCTGCCCTGGTACATCGTGATCGGCAATCCGGCCGCGGGCAAGAGCACGGCGGTGGTCAAGTCGGGCCTCAAGTTCCCGTTCGCCGACAAGGGCGGCAGCGTCATCCAGGGCATCGGCGGCACCCGCAACTGCGACTGGTTCTTCACCAACGAGGGCATCCTGCTCGACACCGCCGGCCGCTACTCGGTGCACGAGGAAGACCGCAGCGAGTGGCTCGGCTTCTTGGCCCAGCTCAAGAAGCAGCGGCCGCGGGCGCCGATCAACGGCATCCTCATCGCCACCAGCCTGTCCGAGCTGTCGCAGTCCCGGCCCGACGCCGCCATCCTGCTCGCCAAGAACCTGCGCCAGCGCGTCCAGGAGCTGACCGAAACCTTGGAGGTCTTCGCGCCGGTCTACCTGATGTTCACCAAAGCCGACCTGATCTCCGGCTTCACCGAATTCTTCGAAGACCGCGACCGCGCCGAGCGCGAAAAGGTGTGGGGCGCGACGCTGCCCTACGACCCCGCCGCCAAGGTCGATGCCGTGGCCCAGTTCGACGTCCATTTCGACGAGCTCTTCGATGGCTTGAAGGAGATGTCGGTCGCGCGCATGTCGCTCAACCGCGGCGCGGCGCTGCCCCCCGGGGTGCTCACGTTCCCGCTCGAGTTCGCGGCGCTCAAGCCGGCCCTGCGCGCCTTCGTGGCCACGCTGTTCGAAGACAACCCGTATCAGTTTCCGCCGGTCTTTCGCGGCTTCTACTTCACCAGCGCGATGCAGGAGGGCGCCGCGACGAGCCGGGCCAGCGAGCACGTCGCGCGCCAATTCGCGCTCAACGATCCGGGCGAGCGCACGACCGCGATGGTCTCGGCCTACAACGGCTTTTTTCTGCAGGACCTGTTTTCGAAGGTCATCTTCGCCGACCGCAACCTCGTCAAGCAGTACATGAGCCGCGGCAAGACGCGGGCGCGCACGGTCGCGTTCGCCGTCGCCGTCGCCGCGCTCGGGCTGGCGCTCGGCGGCTGGACCTGGTCGTATCTCGGCAACCGCCAGCTGATGGCCAACGTGCAGGCCGATCTCGACAAGGCCGTGCACCTGCAGCGCGACCGCACCGACCTCGCTTCGCGCATGGAAGCGCTCGAGACGCTGCAGGACCGCATCGAGCAGCTGCAGTCGTACCGAGACGACCGGCCGCTGGGGATCGGGCTCGGTCTCTACCAGGGCGAGGCCATCGAGACCAAGCTGCGCCAGGAGTACTTTTCGGGTGCGCGCCAGATCATGATCGAACCGGTGGCGCAGGCGCTCGAAGGCTTTCTCGGCGAGGTCAACCAGAACGCCGCCCAGCTGCAGCCGATGACGCGAGCGCCTTCGTCGGCCGCCGCACCTCTGGCCGCGCCGGTGACGGCCTCGGGCGTCGCGCCCGGCACGCCTTCTACGGCGGTCTCGCCGCCGGCCGGCCTTTTCGTGGAAGCCTCGCCCACCAACGCCGAAGACGCCTACAACGCGCTCAAGACCTACCTCATGCTGGCCGACCGCACGCATCTGGAAGGCGGCCATCTCACCGACCAGATCACGCGCTTCTGGCGCGGCTGGCTCGAGGCCAACCGTGGCGCCATGCCGCGCGAGCAGATGATCCGCAGTGCCGAACGCATGGTCACGTTCACGATGGCGAACCTGCAGGACCCGGCGTTCCCGCTGATTGCCGACAACCTCAGCGTCGTCGACCAGACGCGCGAGAACCTGCGCCGCGTCGTGCGCGGCATGGCAGCGCGCGATCGCGTCTATGCCGACGTCAAGGCGCGAGCGGCGACGCGGTTCCCGCAGATGACGGTGACGCGGATCGTCGGCGACATCGACCGCGAGCTCGTCGTCGGCAGCTACGCGATTCCGGGCACCTTCACGCGCGAGGCCTGGGAGGGTTACGTCGAGGCGGCGTTCAAGGAAGCGGCCACCAAGGAACTGCAGAGCGCCGACTGGGTCCTCAAGGTCGCGGCCCGCGACGATCTCACGCTCGAAGGCAGCCCGGAGCAGATCAGGAAAGGCCTGACCGACACCTACAAGGCAGAGTACGTGCGCGAGTGGCAGCGCTTCGTGCAGGGCATCTCGATCGCCGAGTTCGGCTCCTTCGGCGTCGCCGCCGAGCGCATGAACCGCCTGGGTGATCCGGTGCAGTCGCCGATCAGGAAGATCATGCAGACGGTGTTCGACCAGACCTCGTGGGACAACCCTTCGCTGCTCAACGAACGCCTCGCCACGGCGCAGCGCGGCGTCTTCGACTGGATCAAGCAGACGCTGCTGCGGCAGGCGCCGTCACGCGTCGACGTCAAGCTCGACATCGGCGGCTCGAAAGCCGAGATCCCGGTCGGCCCGATCGGCCGCGAGTTCGCTGGCCTGACGCGCCTGATGATGTCGCGTGACAACTCGCCCACGCAGATGGCGACCTATCTCGACACGCTCTCGAAGCTGCGCAGCCGCTTCAACCTCATCA
>JAYTYH010000349.1:0-6223 GCA_043742485.1 Rhizobacter sp. | reverse complement strand
AGGAGCGCGTAGCAGGTGACCTCGCGGTCGTCGTTCATGCGAAAGCGCGGGTACTCGGCGGCGAAATTGGCCCAGTCGTGGCGGCGGCCGAGCTCGAGCAGCCAGTCGTTTCGCATGCGGTCTTCGACGTAGGTGTCGTTCCAGCGCTGCGCGAAGGCCGCGAACTCGGGTTGCTGGACTTCGCCGATGCGGTTTCGCAGCTCCCAGTAGTCGACCCACATCGCGAACGGATTCTTTTCCGCCGTTGCCTGGGCGCGCAGCGAAGCGAGCCGGTAACGGTCGCCCTTGCGCAATGCGTCGCGGGCATCGATGACGGTGGTTTCGAACTTCTGCGCGAGGGCGGTTCGCGGCGTGGCGAAGGCCGCGAACGACAGTGCCAGCACCATCGCCAACCATATGCTGCCGCGCTTCGCGACGGCCTCGGGTCGCCGCCGGGGCGACTCATATACTGATCCCGTCGAGGCAGAAGTCGTCACGTTCGTAAGTCCGTTGAAGAGTCTAGCGAAGTCATGAATCCCGGTGCCGGAGCAGGTGAAGTGGATGCTGCCGCGAAGCGGATCCGCGTCGCCTTGCGGGCCCGCCTGCTCGGCGAGCGCGATGTCTTTGTCGCCTCGCCCGCACACGACGACGCCGCAAAGGCATTGGGCCTGGTGCTCCGTGACGTTCTGCTGCGCCTCGCGCCCGACGGCCTCGGCCTTTACAGCCCGTTTCCATCCGAATTTAACGCAGCCGCGGTGGTCGCTGCCGACGCCAGCCTGAACAAAGTCGCGCTGGCGCTGCCCTTTTCACGGCGGTCACCCCGCTCGATGGAGTTCAGGCAGTGGGACGGCACGAAACCGACCGTGGCCGACGAGTGGGGAATCGGCACCGGTAGCGGCCCGCAGGTGCTGCCCGACGTCGTCGTCGTGCCGTGCGTCGGCTTCACGGAATTGCAGCATCGGCTCGGATACGGCGGCGGCTACTACGACCGCTGGCTCGCGACGCACCCGCAGGTGGTGGCCGTCGGCATCGCCTGGTCGCGGGCCGAGATCGACCTTGCGACCTTCGCGGCGAGGCCTCACGACATTCCATTGAGCTTCATCGTCACCGAACTCGGCGTGCGCTGATCAGGCCGGCGCGGGCCCGGCACCGACGGCGGCGCGGGTCGTCGCCGCTTCCGCTTCGACCCAGTCCCAGAACTGCATCACCTCCGGGCGCGACCGGCTCGTCGGCGCGCCGACCATCCAGTACGAGAACGGGCTGCCGATCCGGCCGGCAGCGCCGAACGGCTCGACCAGCTCGCCACGCTGCAGGGCCTCGTAGACCAGCGCCACGCGGCCGAGCGCCACACCGTGGCCGGCGAGCGCGGCCTGGACCTGCTGATAAGTGAAGTTCAGGTAGAGCCAGCTCTGTGGCTGCAGCGCGCCCTGGCCATGGCGCTCGAGCCAGTGGCGCCAGCTCAGGTATTCGGTGCTCGGCCGGTTGTCGTCTTCTTCGAGCAGCGTGTGGCCGGCGAGATCGGCGGCAGTGGCGAGCGGCGGTGCGGTGCCGTGACTGATCTGCTCCCAGAGGCCGCGACTGACCACCGGCGTCAGCGTCTCGTCGAACAGATGCAGGGCACCGGCACCGACCTGGCTCGGGCTGCAATAGCGCACGGCGAGGTCGAGTTCGGGGTCGTCGAGATCGGCCAGGGCGTCGTGGGCCGAGACGCGAACGTCGACGGCCGGAAAGCTGCGCTGGAAGGCCTCGATGCGCGGCAGCAGCCAGAGCGAGCCGAACGACGCGAAGGTGGTGACGCTGACGCGCTGCCGGCTGCGGGCGCGGCGGATCTGCTGGACGCTCTGGTCGAGCCGGCCGAGCAGCGGCTCGACCGTGCGCAGCAGCGCCTGGCCATCGGGCGCGACCTGCACGTGGCGGGTGCCACGCACGAAGAGCTGCGCGCCGAGCTCGTCCTCGAGGCCTTTGATCTGGCGGCTGACCGCCGATTGCGTGACATGGAGCTCGACCGCGGCGGCGCCGAAGCTCAGTGTTCGCGCCACCGCTTCGAAGGCACGGAGATTGGTCAGCGAAAGCGGCCGACGACTGCGGTTATTCATGCTCCCCACGCATCAATGCAGACACCGACGTCATTGGCTTTCCAGGTTTCGAAGCAGCATCATAGCGATGCGGGATCTTTGGAGATACATGATGAATTCGCAACAACTGTGCGCTCTTTCCAACCTCGTCCGAGGTGGCGGCCACAGCCTTCCCGCCGGCCGTGTGCTGCCGCTCGGCAGCAACGGCGGCGAGCTTTCGGTGCTGTCCGGCCGTGTCTGGCTGACCCGTGCGGGCACGCTCGACGACCTCTTCGTCGACGGCGGCCAGGCGGTCCACGTGCCGGCCTCCGGCGCAGCCATGATCGAAGGCTGGAGCGACGGCCAGCCCGCCCGCGTCACCTGGCAACCGCGCTCGGCGCTGGCACGTGCGGCCGACTCGGTTCGTGCCGTGGCGCTGCGCTTGCGAGACGCCTTGCCGGCCGCCGCTGCCGGGCCTCTTGCACAATCGGCCGGCCTTAGCCGCTGACGCCGTTCGCGGCGGCGTGGACCGCGAAGAAAACCTGCCGATGACGCCACCGACTGCCGCTCCCGAGCTCGACACGCTGCGCAAGAAACTCGTGGCCGCGCGCCAGGCACTGCCCGACCGGCTCGAGCGCGCCGTCGCGCTGCAGAAGACCCTTCGGGTCTGGCTCGTCGATCGCAAGGAGACGTCGATCGGGGCCTACTGGCCGATCAAGGGCGAGTTCGACCCGCTGCCGGCGCTCTACCGCTGGACCGAGGGCGACGCGTCCGGGCCGATGCGCCGGATCGGGTTGCCGGTGGCGCACCGGGACACCGAGTCGCTGCGCTTCCATGTCTGGTATCCCGGCTGCGAGACCGAGCTCGACGCCTACGACATTCCCAAGCCCAAGGGCACCGAGGAGTTCCTGCCGCAGATGTTGATCGTGCCTTGCCTCGGCTACGGGCCGGGCGGTGTCCGCCTCGGCTACGGCGGCGGCTTTTTCGACCGCACGCTGCGGGCGCTGACGCCGCGGCCGGTGACGGTGGGCGTGAGCTACAGCCACGGCTTCCTGCCGATGTTGCGCGCCAGCCCCGACGACCTGCCGCTCGACGCTCTCCTCACCGAGGACGGCGTGATGTACCAGCGCGACTAGGCAGCCGCGGGCGCGAGCCGCCGGCAGATCTCCAGCGGCAGCGCCGACTGGTTCAGCGTGTAGAAGTGCAGCCCGGGCGCACCGCCTTCGATCAGCCGGCGCGCCATCCGCGTCACGACGTCGATGCCGAAGGCGCGGATCGAGGCGGTGTCGTCCATGAAGCCTTCCATCTTCAGCGCCACCCAGCGCGGGATCTCGATGCCGTCGCGGGCCGCGAACTGGGCAATCCGGGCGTAGTTGTGGAACGGCATGATGCCCGGCACGATCGGCACGGTGACGCCGAGCGCGCGCACCTCGTCGACAAAGTGGAAGTAGGCGTCGGGGTTGTAGAAGAACTGGGTGATCGCCGAATCGGCGCCAGCCTTCACCTTGGCCGCGAAGTGCTGCAGGTCGCGCGTCGCGTAGCGCTGCTGCGGGTGGTATTCCGGATAGGCCGCGGTCTCGATGTGCCAGTCGGCGCCTTGGGTCTCGCGGATGAAGGCAATGAGCTCGGCGGCGTAGCGGAACTCGCCGGCCGTGGCCGTGCCGCTCGGCAGGTCACCGCGCAGCGCGACCAGGCGGCGGATGTCGCGGGCGCGGTAGGTGTCGAGGATCGCCGAGATGCCTTCACGGGTCGAGCCGACGCACGAGAGATGCGGCGCCGCCTCCTGGCCGAGCGCGGCGATGTCGGCAACGGTGGCGAGCGTCTTGTCGCGCGTCGAGCCGCCGGCGCCGAAGGTGACGCTGAAGAACTCCGGCGAAGTGGTCGCGAGTTCGCCGACGACGACCTTCAGCTTGTCGCTGCCGATCGGCGTGTTGGGCGGAAAGAACTCGAAGCTGACGGGAACGGGCAGGCGAAGCGTCATGGTAGCGAGCCCTGCGGCGAGGTGCGGACGGCACGGAGGAAGAACTCGCGCGCGCCTTCGCTGCCCGGCGTGGCGCTGTCGAACCAGTCGCGTACGTCGAGGCCGATCGCGCCGCAGGCCTTGCGCAGGCGCTTCTCGGCATGGCCATAGGCCGACGCGTGCTTGACCTTGCCGCCGCTGCCGATGTCGATCGGTTGCAGCTCGAACTGCGGCTTGACCAGCAGCAGGAGGTCACCGCCGAGCAGAGGCACGAGGGCCGGCAGCACCAGCGTCAGCGAGATGAAAGAGAGATCGCCGACGATGAGATCGAAGTGCGCGAACGGCAGCTGTGCGGCCTCGAGATGGCGCGCGTTGACGCCTTCGAGCGCCGTGACGCGGGCGTCGGCCGCGAGCCGCGGGTGCAGCTGGCCATGGCCGACGTCGACGCCGACCACGTGCGCGGCCCCGCGCTGCAACAGCACGTCGGTGAAGCCGCCGGTGCTCTGGCCGAGGTCGAGGCAGATCATGCCGGCGACGTCGATGTCGAGCCGCGTCAGCGCGCCGTCGAGCTTGAGGCCGCCGCGCGAGACGAAGCGCAGCTCGGCGTCGTCGGTGACCTCGATCCTGCAGTCGGCCGGCAGGTCTTCCCCCGCCTTGTGCGGCACCGCCCAGCCGGCAGCCCCCATCCAGCGCACGGCGCCGTTCGCGATCAGCCGCTGCGCGGCCGAGCGCGTCGGCGCCAGACCGTTCTGCACGATCAGCAGGTCAGCGCGCACCTTCGTTCAGTACCGATACGTGTCGGGCTTGTACGGGCCCGCCTTCGAGACGCCGATGTAGGCGGCCTGTTCGTCGGTCAGCTCGGTCAGCATCGCGCCGACCTTGGCAAGGTGCAGGCGCGCAACCTTCTCGTCGAGGTGCTTGGGCAGCACGTAGACCTCGCCAACCTTGTACTGGTCCTGGCGGGTGAAGAGCTCGATCTGGGCGATCGTCTGGTTGGCGAAGCTCGAGCTCATCACGAAGCTCGGGTGGCCGGTGCCGCAGCCCAGGTTCACGAGGCGGCCCTTGGCGAGCAGGATGATTTTCTTGCCGTCGGGAAAGATCACGTGGTCGACCTGTGGCTTGATCTCTTCCCAGGCGCACTTCTCGAGCGAGGCGATGTCGATCTCGTTGTCGAAGTGGCCGATGTTGCAGACGATGGCCTGGTCTTTCATGGCCGCCATGTGCTCGTAGCGGATCACGCCCTTGTTGCCGGACGCGCTGACGAAGATGTCGGCCTTGTCGGCGGCGTATTCCATCGTCACGACCTTGTAGCCTTCCATCGCCGCCTGCAAGGCATTGATCGGGTCAATCTCGGTGACCCAGACCTGCGCGCTCAGGGCACGCAGCGCCTGCGCCGAGCCCTTGCCGACGTCGCCGTAGCCGGCCACGACTGCGACCTTGCCGGCGATCATCACGTCGGTGGCGCGCTTGATGGCGTCGACCAACGATTCGCGGCAGCCGTAGAGGTTGTCGAACTTGCTCTTGGTGACCGAGTCGTTGACGTTGATGGCGCGGAACAGCAGCGTGCCGTTGTCGCTCATTTCCTTCAGGCGGTGCACGCCGGTGGTCGTCTCTTCGGTGACGCCGATGATCTCGGCGGCCTTGCGGCTGTACCAGGTGGCGTCCACGGCGAGCTTGGCCTTGATGCTGGCGTAGAGGCAGGCCTCCTCTTCGCTGGTCGGCTTGGCGATCACGCTCAGGTCTTTCTCGGCGCGCTTGCCGAGGTGCATCAGCAGCGTCGCATCGCCGCCGTCGTCGAGGATCATGTTCGGGCCTTCGCCCTTCTGGCCCTTGGTGGCGAACTCGAAGATGCGGTGGGTGTAGTCCCAGTAGTCGGCCAGGCTCTCGCCCTTGTAGGCGAAGACGGCGGTGCCTTGTTCAGCCAGCGCCGCGGCGGCGTGGTCCTGCGTCGAGAAGATGTTGCACGAGGCCCAACGCACGTCGGCACCGAGCGCCTGCAGCGTCTCGACCAGCACGGCGGTCTGGATCGTCATGTGCAGAGAGCCCGTGATTCGCGCGCCCTTCAGCGGCTGCGCCTTCGCGAATTCGGAACGAATGGCCATCAGGCCCGGCATCTCGGTCTCGGCGATGCGGATCTCTTTGCGACCCCATTCGGCGAGGGACAGGTCGGCAATGATGTACGGGGCGGCGGCGATCGGCTTCAGGACGGCGTTCATATTGGGTTCCATCG
>JAYTYH010000348.1:0-3082 GCA_043742485.1 Rhizobacter sp. | reverse complement strand
AACGACCAGCACAACCCGGGGCAGCCGCTGCACTGGGACAAGACGAAGAGCCTCGACCACGCCGACTGCCTGATGCGGCACCTGGTCGACCGCGGCACCGTCGACACCGACGGCCAGCGCCACTCGGCGAAAGTCGCGTGGCGCGCCCTGGCCCTGCTGCAGACCGAGCTCGAGCAAGGCGGCACGCCGTGAGCGTTACCCAACAAACGCCGCCGCCGTTGGGTATGCCGGCGGCGGGTCAGACCCGCCTCGGCTCGCTCGTCGAGGCGCTCATCAACGTGGTGATCGGCTTCTCGATCAACTACGTGGCCAACCTGCTGATCTTTCCGCTCTTCGGCCTGCACATCTCGCTGACCGCCAACCTCGGCCTCGGCGTGATCTACACCTTCATCTCGATCGCGCGCAGCTACGTGATCCGGCGCTGGTTCAACGCCCGCCTGCACGCGCTCGCGCAGAGGCTCGCGGCATGAGGCGCGTCGCCTGCATCTGGGAAGACGCCGGCGAGCTCGACGACGGGCCGTGGGCCACGCGCTCGGCGCTGGCCAAGAACGAGCCTTTCATCTTCCACCAAGTGGGCTACCTCTACGAGCTCACGCCCGAGGCCGTGGTGCTGACGGCCTGCGTGGGCGAAACGCAGATCGGGCCGCGCACGCGGATCCCGATCGGCATGGTGCGCAGCCTCATCGACCTGATGCCGGGCCCGCCGGTGCGAATTCCGAAACCGCGAAGGAAACGATGATGGGAACACCCGCACTCTCTCCGGCGCTGTGCCAGCAGGCGGTCGACGCATTTCAGGCGCATGGCAGTCAGATGAAAGCGGCCGTTGCGATCGGCATCAGCCGCGGCACGATGCAGCACAGGCTGGCAAATGCCCAGGCGCGCGGCTACATCGCCGGCACCCCGCCTCCTCCCGTCACCGCGGCCATCGCTTCGGACGGCGCCGAGATCGCGGCCCTTCGCCGGCAACTGCGGGAGGCGCAGAGCGGCGAGACGCTCGAGGCCTGGGCGAAGTCGATCATCCAGGGCGCCAACGTCCAGGCGCTCACGCGGCCGCCGGCGACCTGGCTCAGCGAGCACATCGCCACGCCGTCGGCCGCCGGCATCCCGACGCTCTTCCTCAGCGACCTGCACTGGGGCGAGGTGGTGCGCGGCAGCGAGGTCGGCAACGTCAACAGCTACGACATGGCCACGGCGCAGGAGCGGCTGCGCTCGATCGTGGACAAGGCCGTGGTGCTGCTGCGCGACCACGTGATCGGCGACTATCCGGGCATCGTCGTGTGCCTCGGCGGCGACATGGTCTCGGGCTCGATCCACGACGAGCTGCTGCAGACGAACGAGGGCTCGGTGCTGCAGCAGATGCTGCACCTCTTCGAGCACCTTCAGACGACGATCCGCCGCCTGGCCGACGAGTTCGGCCACGTGCATCTGCCGTGCGTGACCGGCAACCATGGCCGATCGAACAAGAAGTGGCAGGCCAAGCAGCGCGCGCACCTCAGCTACGAGTGGCTGCTCTACCAGTTCCTCGTGCGCGCGTTCGTGAACGACGACCGCGTCACCTTCCAGATCCCGGAGGGGCCCGACGCCGACTACGACCTGCTCGGCACGAAGTACCGCCTGACGCACGGCGACACCTTCCGCGGCGGCGACGGCATCATCGGCCCGATCGGCCCGGTGACGCGCGGCGCCCTCAAGCGCGGCCGCATGGCCAGCGCCATGGGCGCGCCCTTCGACGTGCTGCTGCTCGGCCACTGGCACACCTTGACCTGGGGCTCAGGCTTCATCATCAACGGCACGACGAAGGGCTACGACGAGTTCGCCATGAGCCTGAGCATCACACCGGAGCCGCCGAGCCAGGCGCTCTGGCTGACGAACGAGCAGCACGGGAGGACGATCCAGCTGCCGGTGTACGCCTAGAACGCCGTCGGCATCAGCATGATGTCGCCGCCGGTCGGCTGCCCGACGCGAAACGCCATGCGCTGACCGGCGCGAGCCTCGAATCCGGCCTCGATCACCGCGCCGGGGCAGGGAAAGTCTGGCGTCGAGACGCTGAGCACGTGAGGGCCGGGCGTCACGTAGAGAGAGACGCCCTGGCCGACGCTGAGCCACACCACAGGTCGTGCGTCGAGGTCGATCCGGTGCTTGCATCCGATTCCGCTCAGGCTGCTCTGATCGCGCTTGATGACGACCAGGGCGGCCGCAGGGTCGGCGCGCAGCAGGTCGGGCGCCAGGACGTGCGCTGCCGGCCGCAGCTCACTGTCGGGCGTGACCGTGGTGCAGCCCAGCACCAGCGCGCTGGCCAGTCCGATCATCGAGAGGCGGGTGGCGGTGTAGGCTGGCATCGTGGTGGCTCCGGCGCGTGGTTGGAATCTGCGTGACTTTTGCGTAAGTCTTTCGATGCGGAACTATGCGCTACCGGGCATCAGGCAGACCGTGCACATTGCCGCGCTCCCCGCTATTTCGGCGGCGTGGCGGGCTACGAACCAAGGGGTCGTGGGTTCGATTCCTGCCAGCCGCACCATAGAACGCGAAACGGATCAACGGCCTGGAGGCATTCGCTTCCAGGCCGTTTTTCTTCCGGCGTGACGAGGCCTATGGACAGAGTTCGATTTTCGAGGTGACGCCGGCGATCGTGTCCTGTCGAAACCAGAAGTAGTACTCGCGGGTGACGATGGTGATGATGTCCTTGCCGTTCGGCAGGCCGCTGTAGGTGGTGTAGCTGACCGGCACGACCCAGCCGCGCTCCGAGGAGGGATGGCCGCCGACGGGGCAGCCGCCCGGCAACGGCGCCGACACGGCAACCTTGCGGTTCTTCGGCGGATTCCTGATCGTGAACGCGAAGTAGCTGTTGATCGTGTTTTCGTAGTCGACGGGCGGGCGCGTTCGGTCGACGATGCCGGCCGGCATCTCGCCTCTGCTGGCACACGCCGACAACAGAACGGCCGCGGCCACCGTCAAGCCCCAGACCGATGTCGTTTTCGTCGTCGTCGTCGCGAATTTCATGTCTGCGAAGCTCGTCGGGCTCGAAGGGCCCTCATGGCCTGATTGAAACAGATCGGGACTGGCCCTGCGGATGCAGCTTCAC
>JAYTYH010000347.1:0-3831 GCA_043742485.1 Rhizobacter sp. | reverse complement strand
CGTGGTCGGCCTTGAGCGGCGCCAGCGACGCGGCCCGGCCATAGGCAGCCCGTGCTGCGGCACGGAACGACTCTCGCTGCGACGCGTCGTCGCCGGCGTCGATCTCGCCTTGCCAGGCCAAGGCTTCACCGAGCGCGAGCCAGGCGTCGCGCAGAGTCGGGCTGGTGCGGGTCAGGGAGTCGAGGCCGGCGCTGGCTTCACGTGCAAGCCGGCGCGCCTCGTCTCGGCGGCCAAGCGCCTGCAACGAGCGCGACAGCTGCACGCGCATCCAGTCGGCGCGCCGCTGCGCGTTCGGGTTCGCCGGCGGCGCGGCCCGAGACTGAGCTTGCGTCGGTGCCTGTCCCCGAGATTGCGCCGACCAGAAGGCGATCGCCTGCTCGAACACCGGCACGGCCTCGGCATGGCGGCCGTTCGCCGCCAAGGCGCGGCCGTACTGCTGCGCCAGCGACGGCAGCGCCGTGGCCCACATGCTCTGCGCACCTTCGCTCTTGACCAGGCCGACCGCCTCGTTCCAGCTGCGTTGCGCCGCCTCGAGGGCGGCCGGCCCCTGGCCGAGACGCAGCGCGGTAGTGGCGAGGGTGTTGAACTTGCGCATGACGCCGTCGTGCCAGACGCTCTGCAGCGGGTCGGCGGCGAGCGCCTGCAACTCCGTGCGCGCCGCCTCTTCGGCATCGGCGAGGCCGAGCGCCGGCTCGTCGTGCTTCAGGCGCAGCAGGGCGCGGCCTTCTTCGGCACTCGCCAGCGCATGCAGCAGCCCAGCCTTGGTCTTCGGCTCCTCGGGGCGGGCCGCGGCGTCGAGCCTGGCGAAGACGGCGTCGCCGAGCGCCAGCTGGCGCCGATAGGCCTGCTCGGCAGCGTCGAGGCGCTGCACCGCCTCCTGCGGCCGGTCGAGGCTGGGCAGGTTGAAGGCGTCGAAGAACTGGGCTTCGAGGAAGAGGTCGTCGGCGAGGTTCTGCAGCAGCCAGAGACGCTCGTCGTCGCGCGTCTGCAGGGCCAGGCTCTCCTCCACCCGCGCCCGCGCCGCCGCCAGCGTCTGCAGGCCCTGCTCGGGGTGGCCGGCGGCGCGCTCGAGCTTGGCCCGCACCACGTAGGCACGTGCCAGCCAGTTGACGAACGGCCGGTCGGCCTTGCGCTCGTCCCAGACGTCGGCGCCGAGCGCGATTGCGCGGTCTGCATGGGCACCGGCCCGCGCCGGCCGCCCGGTCGATGCCGACGTGTCGGCGCCCTGCAGCTCGGCGAGCCGGGCGTGCAGCGAAGCGATGTCGGCGACGATGGCGGCGTCGACGGCTGCCGTGCCGGCGAGCTTTTCCAGCTGCGCAAGCGTGCCTTCGAGCAGGTCTTCCTTGATCGCCATGCCGCCCGGCAGATAGGCGATGCCGTCGCCGAAGCGAAAGACCAGCTCGTGCATGACGCCGCGCAGCTCGGCGAGACGGGCGCGGGCGTCGTCGCGGGCCAGCGTCGCTTCGTGCGCCTGCCAGGCCGCCACTGCGGCACCGGCGACGAGGGCCACCGCGGCGAGCGCTGCCGCGGCCACCGTGACGCGGTGGCGGGCGACGAAGCGGGCGCCGATGTAGCGCCAGGTCGGCGCCCGCGCGCCGACCGGAAAGCCGGTCAGGAAGGCGCGGATGTCGGCGGCCATCGCATCGACGCTGGCGTAGCGCCGCTCGACCGGCTTCTCGAGCGCCTTCAGCAGCACGTTGTCGAGGTCGCCGGCCAGGCGCCGGCGCGTCGCCAGCCAGTGCGGGTCGCCGGTGATCTGCCCGGGCAGGCTGCTCGGCCGCGTCGGCGTTTCGTCGAGGACGCTGCGCGCCGCGTCGGCCAGGCTGGCGGCGTTGCGCCCGGTCGGCCGCACGCCGGTGAGCAGCTGGTACAGCAGGACGCCGAGGCTGTAGATGTCGGTGCCGGTGCTGACGGCGTCGCCGCGGATCTGCTCCGGGCTGGCGTAATTCGGGGTGAACGGCGGCGGCCGGCCGAACGTGGTGTCGCCGCCTTCGCCGCCCTCGGCGTCGATCGCCTGGGCGATGCCGAAGTCGAGCAGCTTGACCTGGCCGGCCGTGTCGACGAGAACATTGCCCGGCTTGAGGTCGCGGTGCACGAGCAGGTTGCGGTGCGCGAACGAGACCGCATCGGCGAGCTGCAGGAACAGTTCGAGGCGGCGCTCGACCGGCAGGCCGCGAACCGCGACGTCGATCGGCTCGCCGTCGACGAGCTCCATCACGAAATAGGGCAGGCCGTCGCCGCTCAGGCCGGCATCGAACAGGGCCGCGATGTGCGCGTGCTGGAGGCGGGCCAGGCTCTGGCGCTCCTGCGCGAAGCGGCGCAGCACAGCGGCGCTGTCCGTGCCGCGCCTGAGCAGCTTGACGGCGGCGCGGCCTTCGTAGCTGCCGTCGGCGCGCCGCGCCTCGAAGACCTCGCCCATGCCCCCGGCGCCGAGCTCGGCCACGATCTGCCAAGGCCCGAGGCGCTCGCCGATGCGCGCCGGCGCAGCCCCGCCGAGCGCCGCCGCCGGTACCTGCAGGAAGCTGGCATCGGCGGTGGCGCGCTCGAGCGCCAGCAGCGAGCTCACTTCGGTGCGCACCGGCCCGGCCACTTCGGCGGCGGCGACGAAGGCGTCGCGCGCTGCCGCCGGCTGCGCCACGGCGGCCGCGAACAGCGCCTTGACGGCAGCCCAGTCGGCAGGGGACAGGGGCGTAGCCGAGGACGGCGCGGCAGGAGTCGGCATGGCTGCGGATTGGACAACGAATCGCGGCGTGGAATGCGTGGACTGCGCCGCGAAATTCACGACGTCATCACTTTCGAGGGGCTGCGCGGCGAGCCAGAATCGCCGCAGAGGCAGCCGACCGTGGACGAGACGCAGGACATCACCGAGTGGCTGAACGAGCTCCCGCAGGGGCCGCGGTCGAACCCCGACGGCAGCGGCGACGCGCCCTTCGACCGGCTCTACGAAGAGCTGCACCGCGTCGCCCGCAACCACATGTTCCGCGAGAACCCGGTCCACACGCTGAGCGCCACGGCGCTGACGCACGAGGCCTGGTTTCGCATGAACGAGCAGACGCGCACGCAGTGGGCGAGCCGCTCGCACTACCTCGCCGTGGCCTCGACCATGATGCGGCGCATCCTCGTCAACCATGCAGTCGCCAAGCGCGCAGCCCGCCGCGACGCGGCCATCACCTCGCTGACCGCCGCCGAGTTCATGCCGGCGCCGGAAAGCAGCGCCGAGCTCATCGCCGTGCACGAGGCGCTGCTCGCCTTCGAAGCCGTCGATGCACGCGCGGCCCGCGTCGTCGAGCTCAAGTTCTTCGGCGGCATGGAGAACGCCGAAGTCGCCGAAGCACTCGCCGTCTCGCTGGCCACCGTCAAGCGCGACTGGCAGCTGGCACGGGCCTGGCTCTGGCGCCACCTGCAGGCGGCTTGAGCCGGCACGGCGCCGAAGTCGGCCTGCGATGACGAGGTGCGGCCGCTGATCTCCGAGAAAACGCGAAGCGGCTGCTCAAGCTCCTTCGAGCGGGGGACGCGCACGGCGGTGCGCGGAGCGATAGTCCAGGTCCCGCCACCTTCGCACACCGTCATGGGCAAGCTTCTCGATTCCCTGGGCCTGCCGCCCCTGAAGTTGAAGCCGCCGGCCGACGCTGCGCTCGCCGGCAAGCCGATCGACCTGAACCTGCCCGAGGGCTATGTCCTACCCGAGGTGCCGAAGCCGACGATCGACTTCAAGATGCCGGCCGATCCGAACAAGCAGGTCGACCTTTTCGCCGACGCGCTCGCCAAGGCCACCGATGCCGTGATCCGCGACAAGCTCGTGCGTGGGCTGCGCGACCAGATCGCGAAGAT
>JAYTYH010000346.1:0-1797 GCA_043742485.1 Rhizobacter sp. | reverse complement strand
ACGCGGCAGCCGAGCGTGACCAGGAACCGGCGCATCACGGCGCGCACCTCGGCGTCGTCTTCGACCAGCAGCACGACCAGACCGGCCGGTACGCCGGCGTCGGCGGTCGACGGCGCGGGCAGCGGTGCAGCTGCGTCGGCCGGCGTCGGGATGTAGAGCGTCAGCGTCGTGCCGACACCAAGGGCGCTGTCCACGCGCACCGCGCCTTTCGACTGCGCCACGAAGCCGTAGACCGTGCTCAGGCCGAGGCCGGTGCCGCGGCCGGCCGCCTTGGTGGTGAAGAACGGCTCGAAGGCGCGCTCCTTGACTTCGTCGGACATGCCGGCACCGCTGTCGGCGATCGAGATGGCGACGTATCTCGCGTTGGCCGAGAGCGCGGGGGCCGCGGTGCCGGTTTCACCGCGCAGCTCGTCGGGGACGCCGCCGTGCAGGGCGGCGCGAAAGCGCAGCGTGCCGCCTTCGGGCATGGCGTCGCGGGCGTTGATGGCGATGTTGAGGAGGGCGGATTCGAGCTGGCCCGGATCGGCGAGCACCAGCGGCCCGGTCGCCGGCACGTCGACCTCGATGCGGATGCGCTGATCGAGCGTGCGCCGCAGCATGTCGGTGAGCGAATGCAGCAGCGCATTCACGTCGACAGCGCTCGGCTGCAGGATCTGCCGGCGCGAGAACGCGAGCAGCTTTCCGGTGAGCTCGGCGCCGCGTTTCGAGGCCCGTGCCGCGGCGCCGACGAGTTGCTGACCGTGGGCGTTTGCGGCCAGCTCCGGCAGCTCTTCAAGCACTTGCAGGTTGCCCTGGATCACGGTCAGCAGGTTGTTGAAGTCGTGGGCGATGCCGCCGGTGAGCTGGCCGACGCTCTCGAGCCGCTGTGCGTGGCCGAGGTCTTCTTCCGACTGGGCCCGCTGCAGGCTGCTCGCCAGCAGGTTGGCCAGCGACTCCAGGAAACCCACCTCGTCGTCGCCGAAAGAACGCGGCTGGCGCGAGCGCACCGCGAGCACGCCGATCGTGCGGCCGCGGTCCGAGACCGGCACCGCGAGCGCGCTCGTCAGGCCGGCCTCGAGGTAACCCGGCGGCACCGCGAAGCGCCGCTCGCTTCGGTAGTCGGCCACGACGACGCTGCTGCCCTGCGCCATCACGAAGCCGATCGAAGTGTCGGGCCGATGCTCGATGCGGTCGCCGACGGCTTCACCGGCCACCGTGCTGGCGGCGCTGGCGACGCGCAGCTGCACCAGGTCGCTCTCGAGCAGGTAGACGGTGGCGACATCGACCTCGAGCGCCTCGGCGGCCATCACCGGCACCCGGTCGAGCAGAACCTGCGGATTGCGGGTGTCGACGGCGAGGCGGCCGAGCTGGGCCAGCAGCCCGCTGTAATGGGCGCGCCGCAAGGCCAGCTTCATGCGCGGGTAGGCACCGATGTCGCGGATGGCGGCGACGACGAGCGGCAGGCCGTGGTCCTGCAGCGGGCTGAGCGCGATCTCGACCATCACCTCCGAGCCGTCCTTGCGGCGGGCCACGAGGTCCGTCTGCATGCCCATCGGCCGGGGCCGGGGGTCGCGGCCGAAGGCGGCGCGGAACGACGCGTGACGGGGCCGGACGGCGTCGGGCACGAGGGCGTCGATCTCGATGCCGACGAGCTCCTCGACGGCGTAGCCGAGCAGGGCCGCGGCGGCCGGGTTGGCGAGCACGACGACGCCGTGCGCGTCGGCCACGACCAGGGCGTCGGGGTTGGCGACGAAGAGGCTGCGAAAGACGTTGGGTTCGTCGGTGCCGGCGGGCAGCGGCGCGACCGGGATCGAAGGC
>JAYTYH010000345.1:0-1601 GCA_043742485.1 Rhizobacter sp. | reverse complement strand
CCGACGACGCGCGCCACCTGGTCGGTGAGGCCGCCGGCGGGAAACGGCACGACGATCGTGATGTTCCTGCTTGGAAAGGTCTGGGCGAACGCGGGCACGGCGAGGGTGCCTGCGATGGAGGCGGCGAAAGCGCCGACGAGCATGCGACGGGAAGTCATGGAGGTCCTTGTACGAAGTTGACGAACGATGGGAAACTGGAATCGGTTCGGGTTCGGGTTCGGGCGTCAAGCCGCCGAGAAGCGGGCGCGAACCGTGCCCACGCCACCGATGCGTACCTCGAACTGGTCGCCGGGCTGCACGGCCACCATGGGTCCGAGCGCACCGGTGAGGACGAGATCGCCGGCGCGCAGCGGCTGGCCGAGCGAAGCGAGCTTGCGAGCGAGCCACACCGCTGCGTTGAGCGGGTGGCCAAGGCAGGCCGCGCCGCTGCCGGCCGAGACCTGCGTGCCCTCGCGGGTCATCGTCATGTCGGCCAGCTTCAGGTCGAGCCCGTTCAGGCGCGTCGGCACACCGCCGAGCACCACGAGGCCGCTCGATGCGTTGTCGGCCACGGTGTCGGCGAAGCGAATGTTCCAGTCGGCGATGCGGCTGCCAACGACCTCGATCGCCGGCAGCACGTAGGCGACTGCGCCGATCAGGTCGACCAGCGTTGCGTCCCGCAGGTCGAGGTCGCGCTCCAGCACCAGCGCCACCTCGGCTTCGACCTTGGGCTGCAGCGTGCGGACGAGCGGCATTTCTTCGTCGTCGCCGTAGACCATATCGGCGAACAGCGTGCCGAAATCGGGCTGGTCGACGCCGAGCTGCCGCTGCACGGCGGGCGAGGTGAGGCCGATCTTGCGGCCGACCACGCGCCGACCCTGCGCTTGCCAGTGGGCGACATTGGCCTGCTGCACGGCGTAGGCGGTGGCGCCGTCGTCCGATGGCAGCTCGTCGCGCAGCGGTGCAATCGGTGCGCGGTCGGTCTCGGCGCGCCGCAGGCGCTCGGCCCACGCTGCGATCTGTTGTTTCGAAGGGTTCATGGTCTCGTTTCCTCGGGGTCAAGCGCAGTGCATGAACATCACGCCGAAGCCGGCGATCAATTCGGGAATGGCGCGGTAGTAGTGCAGCGGGCAGGCGAGTCCCGGGCCTGCCGCCAAGGCGGCGCGCGCGACGAGCCAGGTCTTCGACTCGTGCGCCGACATGCCCGCTTCGCGCTCGATGCCGTTCTCTGACAGACCGGTCAGGGCGTCGAGATCACCTGCAGCCAGCGCGTCCATCCAGCGCCGGTCCCATTCAGGGTTCAGCGGCTTCATCGAAGAGGTGCCTGAGGCCAGCGCCATGCCGGCGGCTTTGACCCGCTCGGTTTTGGCGTCGCGCTCAGCGGCGCTGGGCGTCTGTCGCACGGTGATGCGTTCGCGTACCAGAGGGTCGGGGTGTGCAAGCGTCGGCACCGGCGGTTCGTGCGAGAGGCCACCCGAGCCGATCAGCAGCGTGCGCCGCGGCTGGCCGTCGAGAAAGCGCCCGATCGCCTCACCGAGCTGCCGGCAGCGCCGCAGCCGCAGGATGCCGGGCTGCGCGACGGCGTTCAGGAAGATCGGCACCAGCGGCGGCGTGGCAAGCCC
>JAYTYH010000344.1:0-1504 GCA_043742485.1 Rhizobacter sp. | reverse complement strand
GTTGTCGATGGT
Source organism: Rhizobacter sp. (assembly GCA_043742485.1). GTDB lineage: Bacteria > Pseudomonadota > Gammaproteobacteria > Burkholderiales > Burkholderiaceae_C > Schlegelella_A. Next base: position 1,492 of record JAYTYH010000344.1, on the reverse strand, counting down.
CGAGGTGCTGCAAAGCCCGTCGCTGTTCTTCGCCGGCATGGCCGGCAGCCGGCTGCCGGTGGCGGTGGCCCACGGCGAGGGCCGCGCCGACTTCTCGCGCCAGGGCGATGCGGCAGCCGTGCATCGCGCGCTGCGCTTCGTCGACAACGCCGGCGCGCCGACCGAAATCTATCCCGCCAACCCGAACGGCAGCCCCGGCGGCCTGACCGCGGTGACCACGCCCGACGGCCGCCACACCGCGCTGATGCCGCACCCCGAGCGCGTGTTCCGCAACGCGCAGATGAGCTGGACTTCGGGCGATATTGGCGCGCCGAGCCCGTGGCTGCGGCTGTTCGCCAACGCGGCGCGCTGGGCCGACGGCTGAGCGCGGGCTGACGGCGCCGCGCACCCGATGCCGGATTGGACTATCATTTCGGAAAAGTCCGATTTCGGATCACCGACGCCGACCCGCGACCGCCCGACATGAGCCTCGCCCTCGCCTCCGCTGCGCACGACACCGACGTTTCGCCGGAACGTCTGGCCGCCGCCGGACTGAAGGCTTTCGCCGGCATCGCCCGGCAGTGGGGGTTGAGCGTCGACGAGCAGCTGGTCCTGCTCGGCAGCCCGCCGCGGTCGACCTTCTTCGGCTGGCGCAAGCACCCGGAGAAAGCCGGCCTGTCGCGCGACACGCTGGAGCGGCTGTCGAACCTGCTCGGCATCTACAAGTCGCTGCAAATCCTGCTGCCCGACGCAGCCGCCGCCGACGCCTGGGTCAAAAAGCCGAACGCGGCGCCGTTCTTCGGCGGCCGCTCGGCGCTCGACCGCCTGATGGCCGGCAACCTGAGCGACCTACACGCGGTGCGGCGTTATCTCGACGCAATGCGCGGCGGCGGCTGGTCGTGAGCGAGACGGCCGGGCCGGATGCGGCGTTATCCATCGCCGTGCGCCGCCTGCGCTGGCCGCGGGCTTGCCGCATCGTGCCGACGCGCCATCCGACGATCTACCTGTATGACCGTATCGCCGACGCCGCCGATTTCGACGCTCTCTACGCACTGGAGGCGATGACCAACGATCGCCTGCGCGAAGAGGCCGGCCAAATCGAGCTGGTGCTGCCCGCCGAGCGGCGCTTCGGTCCGGGCTCGGGGCCGATCATGGCGGCCTTCACGCACGTCAACCCGCAGGGCAGCCGCTTCTCGGACGGCTCGTTCGGCGTCTTCTACGCGGCCGGCGACCGCGACACCGCGGTGGTCGAGACGCAGCACCACCACGGCCTGTTTCTGGCCGCCACCGGCGAGGGGCCGATGCACCTGCCGATGCGCCTCTACCGGGTGGCCGTCGACGCCCGGCTGCACGACCTGCGGCCTGCCGGCGCCGCCGCCGACGAGGTGCACGACCCGGCGAGCTGGCGGGCGTCGCGCTCGCTCGGCATCGCGCTGCGCCGTGCCGGCTCGGCCGGCGTCGCCTACCGCAGCGTGCGCCGGCCGGGCGGGCAGTGCGCCGGCCTGTTCAAGCC
>JAYTYH010000343.1:0-23422 GCA_043742485.1 Rhizobacter sp. | reverse complement strand
GAGCACTATCGCAAGACGCTGGTGCGCCAGATCAGCCAGCACGCGCACTCGGAGATCGTCGGCATGCTGCCCGAGGGCAACTGGATCAGCCGCGCCCCGACGCTCAAGCGCAAGGCCATCCTGCTCGCCAAGGTGCAGGACGAAGCCGGCCACGGCCTCTATCTCTACGCCGCCGCCGAGACGCTTGGAACCTCGCGTGACCAGCTGTTCGACGCGCTTCATTCCGGCAAGGCCAAGTACAGCTCGATCTTCAACTACCCGACGCTGAGCTGGGCCGACATGGGCACCATCGGCTGGCTCGTCGACGGGGCAGCCATCATGAACCAGGTGCCGCTCTGCCGCTGCTCGTACGCGCCGTACGCGCGGGCGATGGTGCGGATCTGCCGCGAGGAGTCTTTCCATCAGCGCCAGGGCTTCGAGAGCCTGCTGACGATGATGACGAAGGGCACCGAAGCGCAGAAGGCGATGGTCCGGGATGCGGTGAATCGCTGGTGGTGGCCGAGCATCATGATGTTCGGCCCGCCCGACGCCGACTCGCCCAATTCGGAACAGTCGATGAAGTGGGGCATCAAGCGGATCGGCAACGACGACCTGCGGCAGAAGTTCATCGACGCCACCGTCGAGCAGGCAAAGCTCCTCGGCGTCACCTTGCCCGACCCCGACCTGCGCTGGAACGAGGAGCGCCAGCACTGGGATCACGGCGCCATCGACTGGGCTGAATTCTGGGCCGTCGTCGGTGGCGAAGGTCCATGCAATCGCGAGCGGCTAAGCGCCCGCGTGAAGGCATGGGAAGAGGGCGCGTGGGTCCGCGAAGCTGGGCTCGTTCACGCTGCCAAGCACGAGCCGGTAAGGCAAGCGGCATGAGCCCGGCCGTGACGCCGGGTTCGTTGCCCGGGCCGCTGGCGGAGCCGCTCGATCGCCCGCCCAAGCGCCTCGAGTGGCCGTTGTGGGAAGTGTTCGTGCGCAGCAAAGCCGGCCTCGATCACAAGCACTGCGGCAGCCTGCATGCGGCCGACCCGCAGATGGCCCTCCAGGCCGCCCGCGATGTCTACACCCGGCGTCAGGAAGGCACCAGCATCTGGGTCGTTCGCTCCGATCAGATCACCGCCAGCGACCCCGGCGAGAAAGCCGCCTTCTTCGATCCGATGGAAGACAAGGTCTATCGCCACCCGACCTTCTACGAGCTGCCGAAGTCGCTCGACCACATGTGAGCCGGCTGCGCTCGCTTTCCTGACTTTGCCGACATGACCGCCTCGATTACCGTCGCCCGCGACCCCGCCGTGCAGTACCTTCTGCGCATCGGCGACACCTGCCTTGTGCTCTCGCAGCGGCTCGGCGAATGGTGCGGCCACGCGCCAATGCTCGAGGAAGACATCGCGTTGACGAACATGGCGCTCGACCTCGTCGGCCAGGCCCGTGCGGTGCTCACGCGTGCCGGCCAGCTCGAAGGCGAATGCGGCGGCGAGCCGCACGACGAAGACCAGCTCGCCTTCCTGCGCGACGAGCGCGACTTCCGCAACTGCACGCTGGCAGAGTTGCCGCGCGGCGACTTCGCCACCACCGTGGTGCGCAACCTCGCCTTCGCCATCTTCCTGCGCCTGCTCTGGGCCCGGCTCACGAGTTCCAGCGACGCCGAGCTGGCGGCGATCGCCGGCAAGGCCGTCAAGGAGGCGCGCTACCACCAGCAGCACGCTGCCGACTGGGCCGTTCGCCTCGGCGACGGCACCGCCGAATCCACCGCCCGCATGAAGGCCGCGCTCGACCTGCTCTGGCCCTACACCGCCGAGCTGTTCGAGGCCGACGCCGTCGACGACGCTGCCGCCGCTTCTGGCCTCGGCCCGCGCTGGGCCGACCTGCGCAGCGAGTGGCGTGCCGAGTTCGCCGCCGTGCTCGGCGAGGCCGGCCTCGCCGAGCCGGCCGACCGCGCCTTTCGCAGCACCGGCAAGCTCGGCCGCCACAGCGAGCACCTCGGCTTCCTGCTCGCCGAGATGCAGCACCTGCAGCGCAGTTTCGAAGGCGGCGTGTGGTGAGCGACTTGGCGCTCGCAGAACCGTCCGTGAGCTCGCGCGTCGAGCGCGCCTGGACCGTGCTCGGTGGTGTCCTCGATCCCGAGGTGCCGGTGGTCTCGGTGCGCGACCTCGGCATCGTGCGCGACGTCATCGACGGCGAGGGCGGCGAGGCGGGATGCACCGTCGTCGTCACGCCGACGTATTCCGGTTGCCCGGCCACCGAAGTCATCGCGCAGAGCATCGTCGATGCGCTCGATGCCGCCGGCCTCGGCCCGACCCGCGTGCGCATGCAGCGGGCGCCGGCCTGGACGAGCGACTGGATCAGCGCCGAGGGCCGTCGCAAGCTGCGCGAGTACGGCATCGCGCCGCCCGGCCCGGCCGATCTGTCGCACGGCGCGCCGCTCCGCTTCGTGCGTGGCGCAACGCTGCCGGCGCTGGCCTGCCCGCGCTGCGAAAGCACCAACACCGAACGCCTCGCCGCCTTCGGCGCCACGGCGTGCAAGGCACTCTGGCGTTGCCGATCCTGCGGCGAGCCCTTCGAGCACTTCAAGTCGATATGAAACCGCCACGCTCTCTTCGTTCGCTGCCCCCCGAGCGGGCGCAGCCGGCTTCGGGGCGGCCCTGCGGCCGGCCGGTCTGACCATGGCGCTGCACTTCCACCCCCTGCGCGTGAAGTCGGTACGCCCCGACACCGACGAGGCCGTCATCGTCTCGTTCGACGTGCCGGTCGATCTCGCCGAGCACTTCCGCTTCAGCCACGGCCAGCACCTGACGCTGCGCGAGACCCTGGCCGGCAGCGACGAGCGGCGCTCGTATTCGATCTGTGCCGGGGCCGACGACGGCGAGCTCCGGGTCGGCGTCCGTAAAGTTCCGGGCGGGCGCTTCTCGACCTGGATCAACGAGAGCCTGAAGGCGGGCGACACCGTGCAGGTGATGGCGCCCGAAGGCCGCTTCTTCGTGCCGCTGGATCCGGGCTCGGCACGCCACTATCTCGGCATTGCCGGCGGCAGCGGCATCACGCCGATCCTGTCGATCATGAAGACGGTGCTCGCCGCCGAGCCGCATTCCCGCTTCACGCTGATCTACGGCAACCGCAAGCAGCGTTCGACGATGTTCCTCGAGGAGCTCGAAGACCTGAAGAACCGCTATCTGTCGCGGCTCACCCTGCATCTCGTGTTCTCGCAGGAGAACACCGACCTGCCGCTCTACGGTGGCCGGCTGACGCGCGACAAGGTGGGCGAGTTCCTCGCGAGCGTCGTCGACGCGGGCGACATCGACCACGCATTCGTATGCGGACCGTACGGCGTCAACGACGAGGCCGAGGCCGCGCTGCTCGGCGCCGGCGTCGCTGCCGAGAAGATCCACATCGAGCGCTTCGGCGTGCCGGGTGAAGGCGGCACCGCCGCGACGCCGCAGGCGCCGCGCGCAGGCGACGCCGCCGACGCACGCATCGTCGTCATCCGCGACGGCGTCAGCCGCGAGATCGACTTTCATTCGGTGCAGGGCAACGTGCTCGAGGCCGCCGCCGCCGCCGGCCTCGAAGTGCCGTTCTCGTGCAAGTCGGGCGTGTGCTGCACCTGCCGTGCCCGGTTGCTCGAAGGCGAGGTGCGCATGGAGCGCAACTTCGCGCTCGAGAAGCACGAGGTCGCCGCCGGCTTCATCCTGGCCTGCCAGGCCCGGCCGCTCACGGATCGCGTCGTCATTTCCTTCGACGAAAGATAGAGCGACGCACATGCCACGTGGACGCGCTCCCGGCTATGAACTGCAACGCGAGACCATCGTCGCGCAGGCGGCGGGGCTGTTCGCGCGCCAGGGCTACACCGCGACGTCGATGAACGAGGTCGCCGAGTCCTGCGGTGTGTCGAAGGCGGCGCTCTACCACTACGTACGCGACAAGCACGAACTGCTGGTCGAGATCGCGCAGGGCCACATCGCCCGGCTGCTGGCGCTCGTCGACGACGGCGCACTGGCCCGCGAGCCCGATCCGGAGCGGCGCCTGCGCGGTCTCATCGCCGCGTTCCTCGCCGTCTATGCCGGCTCGCAGAACGCGCATCGCGTCCTCACCGAAGACGTCAAGTTCCTTGCCCCCGGCCCACGCGAGCAGGTGCTCGGCGGCGAGCGGCGGGTGGTGGCCGCGTTCGCCGCCGCCATCGCCGCGGCGCGACCCGGGCTGGACGGCGTCACGCTCGACAAGCCGCTCGCGATGCTGCTGTTCGGGATGATGAACTGGATGTTCACCTGGCTGCAGCCGCAGGGCGCGCTGAGCCACGCCGACATGGCGCCGGTCGTCGCCGATCTCTTCTTCGGCGGCCTCGCTGCCGTTCGCGCACCGGGCCACGCGCTGCCATCATCACGTCACAACAACGGAGACACTGCATGTCCTTCCCCAAGCACGCTCTCGCCAGAAGCCTCGTCGCCACCGGCCTCGCCGCTGTTGCCTCGCTCGCGAACTTCGCGCACGCCGACATCAACGTCGGCGTGACGGTCTCGGCGACCGGGCCGGCCGCCTCGCTAGGCATCCCGGAGAAGAACACGATCGCGCTGATGCCGCAGACGATCGGCGGCCAGAAGGTGAACTACATCGTTCTCGACGACGCCTCCGACACCACCACCGCGGTGGCCAATGCCAGGAAGCTCGTCACCGAGAGCAAGGTCGACGTGCTGCTCGGCTCGACGACGACGCCGAATTCGCTGGCGATGATCGACGTCGCGGCCGAATCGCAGACGCCGATGATCTCGATGGCCGCGTCGGCTTCCATCGTCGAACCCGTCGACGCGAAGCGTCGATGGGTCTTCAAGACGCCGCAGAACGACATCATGATGTCGCTCGCGATCGCCGCGCACATGCAGGCCGCGGGCGTGAAGACGGTGGGCTTCATCGGCTTCGCCGACGCCTACGGCGAGGGCTGGTTCCGGGAGTTCTCGAAGGTGGCGCCGCTCAAGGGCCTGACGATCGTGGCCAGCGAGCGCTATGCGCGCACCGATACGTCGGTGACCGGGCAGGTGCTGAAGATCATCGCCGCCAAGCCCGACGCCGTGCTCATCGCCGGCTCGGGCACGCCGGCCGTGCTGCCGCAGCGGACCCTGAAGGAACGGGGCTACGACGGCAAGTACTACCAGACGCACGGCGTCGCCAACAACGACTTCCTGCGTGTCGGCGGCAAGGACGTCGAGGGTACGTTCCTGCCGAGCGGCCCGGTGCTGGTGGCGTCACAGCTCGCCAACGACTACCCGGTGCGGCCGAGCGCCGAGGAATACGTCAAGAAGTACGAGGCGATGTACGGCAAGGGCTCGGTCTCGACCTTCGGCGCCCACGCCTGGGACGCCGGCCGCCTCATGACGGTGGCGGCCACCGCGGCCCTGAAGAAGGCGCAACCCGGCACGCCGGAGTTCCGCGCCGCCCTGCGCGACGCGCTCGAGTCGGCCCGTGAGGTCCATGGTGCCCACGGCATCTTCAACATGTCGCCCACCGACCACCTCGGCCTCGACCAGCGCGCTCGCGTCATGGTCAAGATCGAGAACGGCGCCTGGAAGTACCAGCCCTGAAAGTGGCCCACCCCTCTCCGTTCGCTGCCCCCCGAGGCGGCGGCGGCCTCAGGGCGGCCCGTCGGGCGCCGGGCCAAGTCGATGAGGTCATCGTGAACATCCTGCAAAGCCTGATCGCCGACCGCTGGGTCGGTTCGCGACAAGGGACGCTTCTGTCGAGCGCCATCGACGGCTCGGCGATCCGCCACACCCACGCCGACGAGATCGACTTCGACGAAGCGCTCGCGTTCGGGCGGCGTACCGGCGTGCCGGCGCTGCTCGCGCTCGACTTCCAGGAGCGCGCAGCGCGGCTGAAGGCGATCGCCGCGTACGTCAACGAGCGCAAGGAAGAGCTCTACACGTTGTCGCGCCACACCGGCGCCACCCGGGTCGACAGCTGGGTCGACATCGAGGGCGGCACGGGCATGCTCTACGCCTATGCATCGATGGGCGGCAACGAGCTGCCGTCGGGCAACCTCATCCACGAAGGGCCGGCGGTCGCGATCGGCAAGAAGGGCGGCTTCGCCGGCACCCATGTGCTGGTGCCACGAGGCGGCGTCGCCGTCCACATCAACGCTTTCAACTTTCCGGTCTGGGGCCTGCTCGAGAAATTCGCGCCGACCTTCCTTGCCGGCATGCCGTGCATCGCCAAGCCGGCCACGGCGACGAGCTTTCTCACCGAGGCGCTGGTGCGGATGATGATGGCCTCGGGCCTGTTGCCGGCCGGCTCGTTGCAGCTCGTGATCGGCTCGACCGGCGACCTGCTCGACCGCCTCGACAGCAACGACGTCGTCACCTTCACCGGCTCGGCCGACACGGCGCTGAAGCTGCGCGGCAACGCCAACCTGATGGCGAAGTCGATTCCTTTCAACGCCGAGGCCGACTCGCTCAACGCCGCCATCCTCGGCCCCGACATCACGCCGGACGATCCCGAGTTCGACCTCTTCGTCGAGGAGGTCGTGCGCGAGATGACCTCGAAGGCGGGCCAGAAGTGCACGGCCATCCGCCGCGCCATCGTGCCGCGCCGACACCTCGACGCGTTGGCCGCGAAGTTGCGCGCGCGGCTGGCCAGGGTCAGCGTCGGCGACCCGGCCATAGAGGGCGTGAAGATGGGCGCGCTGGCCTCGATGGCGCAGCACGCCGACGTCGGCGCGCGCGTCGCGCTGCTGGCGCGCGGCAACGAGGTCGTGTTCGGCCATGGCGACGGCTTCGCGCCGGTCGGCGAGGGCACGGGGCAGGGCGCCTTCTTCTCGCCGACCTTGCTGCTCTGCCGCGACGCCATGAACAACGACGCCGTCCACGACGTCGAGGCCTTCGGCCCGGTCTCGACGCTGATGCCCTACGACGACTTCGACGAAGCACTGGCGCTCGCCGCCCGCGGCCGCGGCAGCCTCGTCGCCACGCTCGTCACCCACGACCGCGCGGTGGCCGCGATGGCGGTACCGCGCCTGGCCGCCTGGCATGGCCGCATCCACCTGCTCGACCGTGAAGCCGCGGCCGAATCCACCGGCCACGGCTCGCCGCTGCCGATGCTCAAGCACGGCGGCCCGGGCCGCGCCGGCGGTGGCGAGGAGCTGGGCGGCATCCGCGCCGTCCATCACTACCTGCAGCGCGCGGCGGTGCAGGGCTCGCCTTCGATGCTGACCGCGGTGACCGGCGAATACGTGCGCGGCGCCGCCGTGACCGAGAGCGCGCTCCATCCGTTTCGCAAGCACTTCGAGGAGTTGGTCGTCGGCGACTCGCTGCTCACCCACCGGCGCACCGTCGGCGAGGCCGACATCGTCGCCTTCGGCGGCATCTCGGGCGACTTCTTCTACATGCACTTCGACGAGATCGCGGCGAAGGAGTCGGCGTTCGGCCAGCGCATCGCGCACGGCTACTTCGTGCTCTCGGCCGCGGCCGGCCTGTTCGTGTTGCCGGCTCCCGGGCCGGTGCTCGCCAACTACGGGCTCGACACGCTGCGCTTCGTCAAGCCGGTCGCGATCGGCGACACCATTCGTGCCCGCCTGACGTGCAAGCGCAAGATCGACCGCGACCGCAAGGACGCGCACGGCCGCGGCCAGGGCGTGGTCGCCTGGGACGTGCAAGTCACCAATCAGGCCGACGAGGTCGTGGCCAGCTACGACATCCTGACGCTGGTCGCCAAACAACAACCGCCGGAAGCATCCTCATGAGCAAGACCACGCGTCGCCGACTGCTGAACGCCGGCGCTAGCCTGGGTGCGGCCTGCGCAGTGCCGGGGTTCGGCCTGCTCGCCGGCTGCGCGGGCATGGCCGGGGGTACGGCGCCCACCAAAGCCGAGATGACGGCGATGAGCTCGAGCGAGGTCGTGGCCGCCATCCGCAGTGGCCGCATGACGGCCGAGGCCTACGTCACGTCGCGGCTCGACCGCGCCGAGCGGTTGAGTGACCTCAACGCCTTCATCGTCCTCGACCGTGCCGGCGCGATTGCGCAGGCGCGCCTCGTCGACGCGATGCGCGCCGCCGGCTCGGCCCTGCCGGTGCTGGCGGGCTTGCCGATCGTCGTCAAGGACAACATCAACACGCGCGACCTGCCGACCACGGCCGGAACGCCGGCACTGCGCGGCGCACGGCCGAACGCCAATGCGCCGGCCCTGCAGCGCCTGCTCGACGCCGGCGCCATCGTCATCGGCAAGACCAACCTGCACGAGCTCGCGTTCGGCATCACGAGCACCAACCTGTCCGCCTTCGCCGGCCCGGTGAAGAACCCGTACGACAAGACGCGCATTCCCGGCGGCTCGTCGGGCGGCACCGCGGCGGCGATCGCCGCGCGTATCGTGCCGAGCGGTCTCGGCACCGACACCGGTGGCTCGACGCGCGTGCCGGCGGCGTTGTGCGGCATCGTCGGCCTGCGTCCCTCGGTCGGCAACGGCGGCGCCGATCGCCGCTACGACGGCGCCGGCGTCGTCCCGATCAGCCACACCCGCGACACCGTCGGCCCCATGGGCCGCAGCGTCGCCGACGTCGCCCTGCTCGACGCCGTCGTCACCGGCTCGGCGCCGGTCGCGGCAGTGTCGCTCGCCGGCGTCCGCGTCGGCGTGCCGGCGTCGTTCTGGGCTGGTCTCGAGGGCCAGGTTGCGGCCGTCGTCGTCGACGCGCGGAGCCGGCTCGCGGCGGCGGGAGTCGTATTCGTCGACGTCGACATCGCCGGCCTGGCTGCGCTCAACGACAAGGTTTCGTTCCCGATCGCGCTGCACGAACCGATCGCCGACATCCCGGCCTACCTCGCCGCGAGCGGCATCACCGGCGTCGACCTCGCCGGCATCGCCGCGCAAGTCGCGAGCCCCGACGTCAAGGGCGCTTTCGGTGCGGTAATGGCCGACGCCGCCGGGCCGGGCTACGCCAGCGCCGTGGGTGTCTTCCGGCCACAGATGCAGGCGCTCTACGCCGAATACTTTCGCGCCAACCGGCTCGACGCGATGATGTTTCCAACCACGGTGGCCACTGCGGTGCCGATCGACGCCGTGGCCGGCTCGGGCAAGGTCTCGATCGACGGCGGCGCCCCGGTGGACACCTTCGGCACATTCATCCGAAACACCGATCCCGGCAGCAACGCCGGCATTCCGGGCCTGGCGCTGCCGGCCGGAATGTCGCGCTCCGGCCTGCCCGTGGGCATCGAGCTCGATGGTCCGCTCGGCAGGGACCGGCGCCTGCTCGCGATCGGCCTGGCGATGGAAAACGTGCTCGACAAGTTGCCGGCGCCCTCGCTGTGAGACGGCATCGGCGCGGGGGAAACCCGCCTCGCCGCCACGGCGCGCTCTCCTAGAATCGCGTCATCGCACGCCGGAGGTGGCATGGTCCAGACACGACGCTCCGCCAAGGCGCCACCACTCGCTGCACGTGCAGCCGCCAGCGGCCCGCGCATCCTCAAGAAGTATCCGAACCGGCGCCTCTACGACACCGAGATCTCGAGCTACATCACGCTCACCGATGTCAAGGCGATGGTCCTGACCGGACTGCCGTTCGAGGTCAGGGATGCGAAGACCGGCGACGACCTGACGCGCAGCATCCTGCTCCAGATCATCCTGGAAGAAGAAACCGGCGGCGTGCCGATCTTCTCCTCGGCCATGCTCTCGCAGATCATTCGCTTCTATGGCCATGCCATGCAGGGGATGATGGGTTCGTACCTGGAAAAGAACCTGCAGACTTTCACCGACATCCAGGGCCGCCTTGCCGAGCAAACCCAGGGCGCCATCGATCCGAAGCAGCAGAACCCCGAGATGTGGACGCAGTTCCTCAACGGCCAGGCACCGGTGGTACAGGGGCTGATGGGCAACTACCTGGAGCAGTCGCGCCACATGTTCGTGCAGATGCAGGAGCAGATGGCCAAGCAGACCTCATCGCTGTTCCCCGGGCTGCCGGTCGTGCCGATCCCGCCCAAGCGCTAGCGCTGGCGCCACGTCGCTGTCCGCGCGACGCATATCTATGCGATCGCCGCGGGCAGCGGTTCCCGAGCGCGGCGCGGGCCTCCTGACCCGCGAAGATGGTCCGGCAGCCGGCCTCCTGCCCGATCGGGGAAAATCCAAGAATGACCCTGGACTTGATCGCTCCCGTGCGTGCCCCCGCGGCCGCCCCGAAGATCGGCTTCGTCTCGCTCGGCTGCCCCAAGGCGCTGACCGATTCCGAGCTGATCCTGACCCGCCTCAGCGCCGAGGGCTACGCGACGTCGAAGACCTTCGCCGGCGCCGATCTCGTCATCGTCAACACCTGCGGCTTCATCGACGACGCCGTCAAAGAAAGCCTCGACACCATCGGCGAGGCGCTGGCCGCCAACGGCCGCGTCATCGTCACCGGCTGCCTCGGTGCCAAGGGCGGCACCGACACCGGCGCGGGCAGCGGCAATCTCGTCCGCCAGATGCACCCCAGCGTGCTCGCCGTCACCGGCCCGCACGCCACCGACGAAGTCATGGCCGCCGTCCACCTGCACGTGCCGAAGCCGCACGACCCGTTCGTCGACCTCGTGCCGGCGCCTTCGGCTTCGCAGTTGCCGGCGATCGGCATCAAGCTGACGCCGAAGCACTACGCCTACCTGAAGATCAGCGAGGGCTGCAACCACCGCTGCACCTTCTGCATCATCCCGAGTCTGCGCGGCGACCTGGTCTCGCGGCCGATCGGCGACGTGCTCTCGGAAGCGGCGGCGCTGTTCGAGTCGGGCGTGCGGGAGCTGCTGGTCATCAGCCAGGACACCAGCGCCTATGGCGTCGACGTGCGCTATCGCACCGGCTTCTGGAACGGCCGGCCGGTGAAGACGCAGCTGCTCGACCTCTGCGAGCGGCTGGCCGAGATCGCCGAGCCGCACGGCGCCTGGATCAGGCTGCACTACGTGTACCCGTATCCACACGTCGACGCCGTGCTGCCGTTGATGGCGACCGGTCGTGTCCTGCCGTACCTCGACGTGCCGTTCCAGCACTCGCACCCCGACGTGCTGCGCCGCATGAAGCGGCCGGCGAGCGGCGAGAAGAACCTGGAGCGGCTGGCGCGCTGGCGCGAGATCTGCCCCGAGCTCGTCGTCCGCAGCACCTTCATCGCCGGCTTCCCCGCCGAAACCGAAGCCGAGTTCGAGCATCTGCTCGACTTCATGCGCGAGGCCCGCATCGACCGGGCCGGCTGCTTCGCCTACTCGGCCGTCGAGGGCGCGCTCGCCAACGACATCGTCGGCATGCTGCCGCAAGAGGTGCGCGAGGAGCGCCGCGCCCGCTTCATGGCGGTGGCCGAATCGGTGTCGGCGGCCAAGCTCGGCGAACGCGTCGGCGCCACGATGCAGGTGCTGATCGACTCCGCGCCCGCCCTTGGCCGCAAGGGTGGCTGGGGCCGAACCTATGCCGACGCGCCGGAGATCGACGGCCGCGTTCGCCTGCTGCCGCCGGCGAAGGCGTCGAAAACGCTGAAGACCGGCACCTTCACGCGCGCGCGCATCGTCGCCACCGAAGGACACGACCTCGTCGGCGTGCCGATCTGACCTGAATTGCTCGAAGCCACCGATGAAAAAAGCACTGCTCCGCAGCACCTCGCTGATCGCCCACGCCTACCAGCCGCCCGCCGGCTTCGTCTCGGTGCAACCGGCCGTCCACAAGGCGTCGACGGTCATCTTCGCGGACACCGCGGCGCTGCACGCACGCGGCTGGAAGGAGAAGACCGGCTACACCTACGGCCTGCATGGCACGCCGACCACCTTCATGCTCGAGGAGCGCATCGCCACGCTCGAAGGTGGCCTGCAGACGCTGCTCGTACCGAGCGGTCTCGCCTCGATCACGCTGGTCGACATGGCCATGCTGTCGAGCGGCGACGAGGTCCTCATCCCCGACAACGCCTACGGCCCCGGCAAGGAATTCGCCCGCCAGGAGCTGGCGCGCTGGGGTGTGACGCACGCCGGTTACGACCCGATGGACCCGGCCTCCCTCGAAGCCGCGATCACGCCGGCGACCCGGCTGATCTGGATCGAGGCGCCTGGCTCGGTGACGATGGAATTTCCTGACCTGGCGGCGCTTCTGACGGTCACGCGCCGCCACGGCATCGTGACCGCGCTCGACAACACCTGGGGCGCCGGCCTCGCCTTCGACCCGTTCTCGATCGGCAACGACGGCCTCTCACTGGCCGTCGACATCTCCGTCCAGGCGCTCACCAAGTACCCCTCGGGTGGCGGCGATGTCCTGATGGGATCGGTCACGACGCGCGACGAGGCTCTCCATCAAAAAATCAAGGCCACCCACATGCGCTCCGGCTTCGGCATCGGCGGCAACGATGCCGAGATGGTGCTGCGTTCGCTGGCGACGATGCCGCTGCGCTACGACGCACAGGACCGCGCCGGTCGCGCCCTGGCGATGTGGTGGAGCGAGCGGCCCGAAATCGCGCAGGTGCTGCATCCGGCACTGCCAGGGTCGCCCGGCCACGCGAATTGGCAACGGATTTGCGAGCACGCTGCCGGCCTTTTCTCCGTGGTCTTCGACGAGCGCTACAGCCCGGCGCAGGTGCACGCCTTCGTCGATGCGTTGAAGCTGTTCAAGATCGGCTTCTCCTGGGCCGGCCTGGTCAGCCTGGTCGTGCCCTACGACCTCGCCGCGATCCGGTCGAAGCCCGCATGGCGCGGAACGCTGGTGCGCTTTTCGGTCGGGCTCGAAGCCGTCGGTGACCTGATCGACGACTGTGTGCAGGCGCTCGAGGCCCTGTCGGCGCCGGCGAGCTAAGCGGCAGCAGCTTCGGCTTCGGCGAGCGTCGTGCGCACATGCAGCCGCATCGTCAGCGGCTCGGGCGCCATCGTGAACGACAGCCTTTCCTCGGGCTCACCGCCCGATGCCGTGGCGACGCTGTCGATGTCGAAGCCGACCAGCAGCACCGCCATCGCCATCTTGATCTCGAGCATTGCCAGCTGGCGGCCGGGGCAGACGCGCGGGCCGGCGCCGAAGGGCATGGCAACGCGGTTGATCGACGCCGCAACATGGCCGCCGCGGCCCGCGAGCCAGCGCTCGGGCATGAAGGTGCCGGCGTCGGCGAAGAACTCGTCTTTCAGGCTATCGGAGCGCAGCGCGCCCCAAACCAGCGTGCGCGCCGGCACGCGAACGCCGGCGATCGTGGTGTCGCGCAGCGCCTGCAGCACCAGCGAAGGCGCTACCGGCTTCAGGCGCATGGTCTCGTTGGCGCAGGCCTCGAGGTAGCTCAGCGAGGCGAAGCGCTCAGGCGACCACTTCGCCATCGGCCCGGCGACACGGTCGATCTCGTCGCGGGCCTTCGCCAGGCATTCGGGGTGGCGATGCAGCAGCCAGACCATCCAAGCCAACGTGTTGGCGGTGGTGTCCTCACCGGCCAGCAGCATCGTCATGACGTTGCCGGAGACTTCGGAGTCGGTGATGCCGGAGCCTTCGTCGTCGGCTGCCACCAGCATCGCCTCGAGCAGGTTGGCGGGCGCGGCGCGACGCGCCGCGTCGGCGGCGAGGCGCCCGCGGGCCGCCGCCACGAAGCCGACGATCGCGGCGTTGACGGCGGCGACGCTGCGGTCGAGCTGGCGATCGCTCGCCGTCTTCCACCAGCGCCAGGTCGGGAAGGGCGCCAGCAGGCGGCGAAACATCGCCGGGAAGATCTTGTCGAGATGCTGCTGGATGACCTCGTCGTCGGACTCGAGGGTGTTGATCTCGGCGCCGAACGCGAGCCCCGACACGGCATCGACCGTGAAGCGCATAAGGTCGCCCTGCAGGTCGATTGCGCGCTTGACACGCGCGGCCTGCCGCCAGCGCCCGTCGAGCCGCGAGCACACCACCACCAGCGAGGGGAAGTAGGCGCGCAGATGACGCGGGTCGAAGCCGGCCATGACCATCCGCCGCTGCTTCTTCCAAGCCTCGCCCTCGGCACCGAAGACGCCGCCCGCCAGACCCATCTCGCGGCCGACCTGCTCCATTCGCGGCGTGCGCCGGAAGCCTTCAGGGCGGTCGCGAAGCACCGCGCTCATGGCGGCGTGGTCGGCGATCACCAGCAACCGGTTGCGGCCGAGCCGGATCGTGAACATGGCGCCGTAGCGGCGTGCCCAGGCCTCGACCTGCGCGTGCAACCGAAGCTTGTCGATCTTCAGCAGGTGGCCGAGGACCGGCAGGCCGGGCGGCGAGGGCAGATCGTCGAGCTCGCGCGTGACGGCGGGCGCGACGGCCGTCATGACGCGACGCGGCTCTTGCCCGCCGTGACCTTGTGACGCATCAGCCGGCCCTTCTCGCGCTCCCAGTCGCGCTTCTTCTCGGTGTCTCGCTTGTCGTGCTCGGCCTTGCCCTTGGCGAGCGCGATCTCGGCCTTGACGCGGCCGCCCTTGAAATGCAGGTCGAGCGGCACGAGCGTGAAGCCCTTTTGCTCCACCTTGCCGATCAGCCGTTTGATCTCCTCCTTGTGCATCAGGAGCTTCTTGGTGCGGTCGGCCTCGGGCTGCACGTGGGTGGAGGCGGTGCGCAGCGCGTTGATGCGGCAGCCGATCAGCCAGAGCTCGCCGCCTTTGATGACGACGTAGCCGTCGGTCAGCTGCACCTGGCCGGCACGTACGGCCTTGATCTCCCAGCCTTCGAGAACCATCCCGGCCTCGTGGCGCTCCTCGACGTGGTAGTCGAAGCGTGCGCGGCGGTTTTCAGCGATGGACATCGGGCTTCTGCTCACTCCTACAATTTGGAGATTGTATGAAGCACGTCAAGAAGTCGGTGCTGCTCTGGTACACGGCTCACGAGATCTACGAGCTGGTCACGGATGTCGCCTCCTACCCGCAGTTCCTGCCCTGGTGCGAGAGCGTCGACATCCTCAGCCGCGACAGCGATGCCCTGGTCGCACGCCTGCACCTCGCCTACTCGGGCCTGCGCCACGCCTTCACCACCCGCAACGTCCAGGTGCCCGACACGTCGGTGCACATCGGCCTCGTCGACGGGCCGTTCTCGCTGCTCGAGGGCATGTGGCGCTTCGTGCCGCTGGCCGGGCCAGGCGCCACCGGCGCCATCGATGAGGCGAACGCCTGCAAGATTGAATTCGAGATGCGCTACGCGTTCTCGAACGGTGTCCTCGAGGCAGCGATCAGCCCGGTGTTCGACCGCATCGCCGACACCTTCGTCGACTCGTTCGTGCGCCGCGCCGAGCAGGTCCATGGACCGCGCTGAAGGAGAGCCCACCGACGCGGGCTGGCTCGACGTGACGGTAGCCTGCAGCGAGCGCGTCGGAGAAGCGTTCGAGACGTCGCTCCGTGTCGCCATCGGCGCGACGGTGATGGACGCCATTCGTGGCAGCGGCGTCCTCGAGCGCTTCCCGACGATCGACATCTCGACGGCCGCGTTCGGCGTCTGGGGCCGGCCGGCCACGCTGGCCACCGAGTTGCGCCAGGGTCATCGCGTCGAGCTCTACCGGCCGCTGTCGATCGACCCGAAAGAAGCGCGCCGAAAGCGTGCGATGCAGCTGAAGGAGGCTTCGAGGGAAGCGGCGCGAACCAAGGCGCGCGGCGGCGGCGACGCGGGCGGCTGAGCGCGCCCTATTTGCAGTCGGTCGCGATCGTGTCGCGGGTGCGCTTGACCTCGTCGGCTCGCTGCTTGTCGTCGAGGATCTCGCGCTCGCCCTTCTCGTTGGCGCGGACGACGCGGATGCCGCTGTCGAGCGTGGCCATCTGGCTTTTCGCCCGCATGCAGTTGTCGGCGCGGGCAGCGGCGACCCGTGCTTCGTCGGCCTTGACCTTGGCCGCGGCGTCGGCTTCCTGCTTCTTGCGCTTGGCCTCGAGCTCGGGCTCGACGCTGCGCGGCGTCAGCACGCCCGAAGCGGCGCCCGACGCGGCTGCTGCCACGCCCGAAGCAGGGGTGGTCTGTACCACCGACACCCGGCTCTTCTGCATGCCCGGCTTCAGCAAGATGTCCTGCTCGGGCGTTCCAGCCGGCGGCGGCAGGTCGCTGTACTGGGTGTGGCCCGACTTGTCGCGCCATTTCCACTGCGCTTCGGCGGGCAACGACAGCAGCGTGGCTGCGAGGAGAGCGAGCACGGTGGCGAAGGGTCGAACCATGGTCTTGCGAGGCATGTTGAGACTGGTGGGCAGTGTAGCGGCGAGGCCCTCGAACAGCAGCCCGCCACGCCCCGCAAAGCGGTACTTTGTGCGGCCTTCCGTATAATTCGGTTTTGCGTCCGGAGCAATTCGATGCGCCTTCTGGGCAAAGCACTCACCTTCGACGATGTGCTGCTGGTTCCCGCGTTCTCGAGCGTCCTTCCGCGCGACACCAGCCTCGCGACCTCGCTCTCCCGAAACATCCGCCTCAACATCCCGCTGGTCTCCGCGGCGATGGACACCGTCACCGAGGCCCGCCTCGCGATCGCGCTGGATCAAGAGGGCGGCATCGGCATCGTCCACAAGAACCTGACGTCGAAGCAGCAGGCTGCCGAGGTCGCCAAGGTCAAGCGCTACGAATCGGGCGTGCTGCGTGACCCGATCACGGTGCCGCCCGAGATGACCGTTCGCGAGGTCATCGAGCTTTCGAAGGCGCGTGGCATTTCCGGCTTCCCGGTGCTGCAGGGCAAGAGCGTGGTCGGCATCGTCACCAATCGCGACCTCCGTTTCGAGACGCGTCTCGACGCACCCGTCAGAGACATCATGACGCCGCGCGAGCGCCTCGTCACCGTGCGCGAAGGAGCGACGCTGGCCGAGGGCAAGGCCCTGATGCACAAGGAGAAGCTCGAGCGCGTGTTGGTGGTGAACGAAGCTTTCGAGCTGCGTGGCTTGATGACGGTCAAGGACATCACCAAGCAAACGAGCTTTCCGAACGCCGCCCGTGACGCCCATGGCAAGCTGCGTGTCGGTGCCGCCATCGGCGTCGGCGACGGCACCGAGGAGCGTGCCGAGTTGCTGGTGCAGGCAGGTGTCGACGTGCTGGTGGTCGACACGGCACATGGTCACAGCGCCGGCGTCGTCGAGCGCGTGCGCTGGGTCAAGCGCAACTTCCCCAACGTCGACGTCATTGCCGGCAACATCGCCACCGGCGCAGCGGCGTTGGCACTGGTCGAGGCCGGTGCCGACGCCGTCAAGATCGGCATCGGCCCGGGCTCGATCTGCACCACGCGCATCGTCACCGGCGTCGGCGTCCCCCAGGTCATGGCGATCGATAGCGTGGCGCGCGCCATCGCCGGCAGCGGCGTGCCGCTGATCGCCGACGGCGGCGTGCGCTACTCGGGTGACCTCGCCAAGGCGATCGCCGCCGGTGCCGACTCCGTGATGATGGGCGGCGCGTTCGCCGGCACCGAAGAAGCGCCGGGCGAGGTCATCCTTTACCAGGGACGCACCTACAAGAGCTACCGCGGCATGGGCTCGATCGGCGCCATGCAGCAAGGTTCGGCAGATCGCTATTTCCAGGAAGGCGAAGCCAGCGCCGCGGGTTCGGCCAAGCTGGTGCCCGAGGGTATCGAAGGGCAGGTGCCATACAAGGGCTCGGTGGTCGGCATCATCTTTCAGATGGGTGGCGGGCTGCGTGCCTCGATGCACTACTGCGGCTGCGCCAGCATCGAGGAGATGAAGGCGAAGGCCGAGTTCGTGGAGATCACGTCGTCGGGCATGCGCGAGAGCCATGTCCACGACGTCCAGATCACCAAGGAAGCGCCGAACTACCGTGCCGAGTGAGAAGCGCGGCGGCGCCGGCCGCGTGCCGGCCATCGCCAGTCTGAAGGCCGCGGCATGAGCGACACGGTCGACGCACCGTCGGCGCAGCGCCGCGCCGCAGCGATGCCGTTCATCATGATCACGGTGCTGATCGACATGATGTCGATCGGCCTCATCGTGCCGGTGCTGCCGGCGCTCGTGGGCAGCTTTACGACCTCGCAGACGGAGCAGGCCTGGTGGTACGGCGCGGTGACCTTCGCATTCAGCATCGCCAACTTCTTCACCTCGCCGCTGCTCGGAGCGCTCTCCGACAAGTTCGGACGGCGGCCGGTGCTGCTGGTCGGCTTCTGTGCGCTGTCGCTGAGCTTCTTCGTCACCGCGCTCGCCACGGAGCTGTGGATGCTGATCGTGGTGCGTCTCTTCAGTGGCGCCATGCAATCCAACGCGTCGGTTGCCAATGCCTACGTCGCCGACATCACGGCGCCGGCGGATCGCGCCAAGCGGTTCGGCCTGCTGGGCGCCATGTTCGGGCTCGGCTTCATCCTCGGTCCGGTGACGGGCGGTCTGATCGGCGCCATCGATCTGCACCTGCCGTTCTTCGCCGCCGGCGCGCTGGCCTTGCTCAACTTGCTCTACGGCTGGTTCGTGCTGCCCGAATCGCTGCCGGTCGAAAGGCGGCGGCCGGTGAACTGGAGGACGGCGCTGAATCCGGTGGCCGCCTTCGCCGAGCTCGGCCGGCTGGGCGGTGTCGGCATCCTGATCGCCGTCATCGCCCTGACAGCGCTTTCGCAGTTCGTTCTCTATACGAGCTGGGTCCTCTACACGACCTTCAAGTTCGGTTGGGGGCCGTTGCAGAACGGTTGGTCGCTGTTCGCGGTCGGCCTCATGTCGGCGCTGGTTCAGGGCTTCCTGCTGGGCCGGCTGCTGAAGCGCTTCACGCCACAACGGCTGGCTGTCATCGGCCTCGTCTCGTCGACGCTCGCCTATGTGGGCTGGGGTGCAGCGACGGAGGGCTGGATGATCTTCGCGGTGGTGTTCCTCAACGTCCTCGGCTTCACGGTGGCGGCGTCGATGCAGAGCATCGTTTCCGGCGCCGCCGAGGCGACCACGCAGGGCCGGACGATGGGCGCCGTCAGCGGCTTGCAGAGCCTGATGGCGGTGGTGGCGCCGGTCCTGAGCGCGCCGCTGCTCGGCGCTGTGTCGCATCTGCCGCGGGGTGACTGGCGCATCGGCGCGCCGTTCTACTTCTGTGCGCTGCTGCAGCTGGCGGCGCTCGTGCTGGCATGGATGCACTTCAACAATGCCCGCAGCCGCATCGCAGCGATGCCCGGGACCTGACCATGCACGACAAGATTCTCATCCTCGATTTTGGCTCCCAGGTCACGCAGCTGATCGCGCGCCGCGTCCGCGAAGCGCACGTCTTCTGCGAGATCCATCCCAACGATGTCAGCGACGCCTTCGTTCGCGAGTTCGCGCCACGCGGAATCATCCTGTCTGGCAGCCACGCGTCGACCTATGAAGACCACGAGTTGCGGGCGCCAGCCGCCGTGTTCGAGCTCGGTGTGCCGGTGCTCGGCATCTGCTACGGCATGTTCACGATGGCCGTGCAGCAGGGCGGCCAGGTCGAGGCCAGCTCGCACCGCGAGTTCGGCTACGCCGAGGTGAGGGCGCGTGGCCATACCCGCCTGCTCGACGGCCTCGAAGATTTCTCGACCGATGCCGGCCACGGCATGCTCAAGGTCTGGATGAGCCATGGCGACAAGGTCACCGAGCTGCCGCCCGGCTTCTCGCTGATGGCCTCGACGCCGAGCTGCCCGATCGCCGGCATGGCCGACGAAGCGCGCGGCTTCTACGGCGTTCAGTTCCATCCCGAGGTCACGCACACGGTCAAGGGCCGGCAGATTCTCGACCGCTTCGTGCGCGACATCTGCGGTGCCCGTGCCGACTGGGTCATGGGCGACTACGTGCTCGAGGCGGTGGCGCGCATCCGCGAGCAGGTCGGCGACGACGAAGTCATTCTCGGGCTGTCGGGCGGCGTCGATTCGAGCGTCGCCGCAGCACTGGTGCATCGCGCCATTGGCGACAAGCTGACATGCGTCTTCGTCGACCACGGTTTGCTCCGCCTCGACGAAGGTCGCCAGGTGATGGAGATGTTCGCCGGCCGACTGCACGCCCGGGTCGTCGCCGTCGACGCCAGCGAGCAGTTCCTCGGCCATCTCGCCGGCGTCTCCGACCCGGAGGCCAAGCGCAAGATCATCGGCCGCGAGTTCGTCGAGGTCTTCACGCGCGAGGCCGCCAAGCTGGCACAGGCGAAGTGGCTGGCGCAAGGCACGATCTATCCCGACGTCGTTGAGTCGGGCGGCTCCAAGACGAAGAAGTCGATGTCGATCAAGAGCCACCACAACGTCGGTGGCCTGCCGGAAACGCTCGGGTTGAAGTTGCTGGAGCCGCTGCGCGAATTGTTCAAGGACGAAGTACGCGAGCTCGGCGTGGCACTCGGCCTGCCGCACGACATGGTGTACCGCCATCCGTTCCCCGGGCCGGGTCTCGGCGTGCGCATCCTTGGCGAGGTCAAGCGCGAGTTCGCCGAGCTGCTGCGTCGCGCCGACGCCATCTTCATCGAGGAACTGCGCGCCACCATCGAGCCGGCCAGTGGCCAGAGTTGGTATGCGCTGACGAGCCAGGCCTTCGCCGTCTTCCTGCCCGTCAAGAGCGTCGGCGTCATGGGCGACGGCCGAACCTACGACTACGTCGTGGCACTGCGCGCGGTGCAGACCAGCGACTTCATGACCGCCGACTGGGCGGAACTGCCTCACGCGTTGCTCAAGCGCGTGTCGAGCCGGATCATCAACGAGGTGCGCGGCATCAACCGCGTCGTCTACGATGTGTCTTCGAAGCCGCCGGCGACGATCGAGTGGGAGTGACCATGCGCATGATCTTTGGAGTCCTGTCCCTGCTCATCGCCCTCTTGGTCGTCGGATCGCTCGTCAAGAAGAACCTGCAGGCGGTGGGCGGCAGAAGTCTTGCATCGCGCCAGGCACAGGCGGCGAGCGAGGCCGCCGCAATCGCTGCCGATCCTGGCAGCCGTGACGGCGCCACCTTGCCGATACCGGGCGGCATGCCTGCGGCGGTGGCGGCCGACGTCAACGGCATGACGGTGCCGCAACAGTCGAAGGCGCTGCAGGACAAGGTCCGCGACGACACCATTCGTGCCCTCCAGCAAGGCGCGGACCGATCGCGGCTGGCCGCCGACCAGAACTGATGTCCGAGATCGACGACGCCGCGATGCGGCAGGCGCTCGATCAGGCGCACAACGCGTGGCTGGTCGGCGAAGTGCCGGTCGGCGCCGTCATCTTTCGCAACACGCCGAACGGCCGCCAGGTCGTCGCCACCGGCTACAACCGCCCGATCACCGACCACGATCCGACGGCCCACGCCGAGATCGTGGCGCTGCGCCATGCCGCCCAGCTGCTCGGCAACTACCGGTTGCCGGAGTGCGAAATCTACGTGACGCTGGAACCGTGCGCGATGTGCGCCATGGCATTGCTGCACGCCCGCGTCAAGCGGGTCGTCTACGGCGCTGCCGATCCGAAAGCCGGTGCCGCGGGTTCGGTGATCGACATCTTCGGCAACGGCATGTTGAATCACCACACGGCGGTCGAAGGCGGCGTCCTCGGCCTTCAGTGCGGGGAGATGCTGCGGTCGTTCTTCGTCGAACGTCGTGCGCAATACCGGCAGCGGCGCGCGAAGCCGATCCTAGGCGACACCGAATTCGCAGCCGAGCTCATTCCCACCGGGGAGTCGGTCGAGATCGATCCGGGAGCGCCGCGGTGACGGTCGGGCACTCTCACTCGCAGGCGCACGCGCACCCGGTGACGACGGCGACAGCGACATCACCGGCCGGCACCTTGCGCATCTATTCGCCTGCGGGCGTCGTCAGGTCGGCGGCACCGTTTCAGCGTGCGGTGCGCCGGCTAGGCAAGCTCGGCTTCGCGGTCGAGGTCGACGAAGCGGCACGCCTGAAGCAGCAACGCTTTGCCGGCGACGACGACGCCCGGCTCGCCGCCATCCATCGCACCGCTGCGGCCCGACCCGGCGTAGCGATGGCGTCGCGCGGCGGCTACGGCCTGACGCGGCTACTCGACCGCATCGACTGGAAGGCAATCGCGAAAAGCGTCGACAGCGGTACCCGCTGGGTCGGCCACAGCGACCTGACGGCGCTGCACCTCGGCCTGCTGGCTCGAAAGGGCGGCGTTACCTGGGCCGGCCCATTGGCCTGCGACGACTTCGGCCGCAGCGAAGCCGACGGCGGCGTCGACGATGTCACCGTCGGCTGCTTCACCGAAGCGATGTCGGGCACGCTCGAGGCGGTTGGCTTTCGCACCGCGGCGGGGCAGGATGGCCTCGACGTTCGCGGCACGCTCTGGGGTGGCAATCTGTGCGTCGTCGCCTCGCTGCTCGGCACGCCGAGCTTTCCGCGCATCAGGAACGGCATTCTCTTCCTCGAAGACGTCAACGAGCATCCGTATCGGATCGAGCGAAGCCTCTTGCAGCTGCATCAGGCCGGCGTACTCGATGCGCAGCGGGCGATCGTGCTCGGCGCCTTCACGGCGTGGCGGAAGTCGCCCAACGACCGTGGCTACGGCCTGGCCGCCGCCATCGAGCGGGTGCGGGTGGCGACGGCAACACCGATCCTCACTGGCCTGCCGTTCGGCCACGTCGCGACGAAGGTGACGCTCCCCGTCGCCGCCACCGTTCGGATGATGGTCGACCGCAGGCAGGCCTACATCGCCTGGGACTGAGGTCGGGCCGCTCCGGCCCACTATTGGGTAAGTCCTTCTCCAGTTCGCTCTGCGCGCGACATTCGGGTCGTTCCCGCGCAGCCGGCGCGACGCTACGATGACCATGAAGTGACATCTCGCGACGACGCGATGGACCGCCTATTCGGCCACCCCTTGCGATGATCCCGGGCGGAACATTCCAATCGCTTCTTCAACAGCACGCATGTCTACAAATACGAGCACCAGAATGAAGCGGGCGGTGAACGCTTCAACAATGTGGGAGCCTGTCAAGGCAATGCGGTGGTGACTGGCAGCACCCCAATCTTCCGCTGGCAGATCGCGGCGAACGTGAACTCGAAATGCCACGCGTGGGGTGCCGGCAGCGTCGACCAATACCAGAGCGGCCGCACCGATCGGGACCCTTCAAACCACGTTGCGCGCCACACGACGTTCGATGTCAACGAGACCTGGGCACCGACCAATCGCTCACCCGGACTTTGGGCGTGTGCAACGCGTTCGACCGTGATGCCCCGGTCTCGGATCAGGCGGCAACCTTCCAAGTCGGCTACGACCCCTGTTTCAGCGACGCCACCGGTCGCGCCCACCATGCTCGAGACAGCAACACCTTTTAGACGAAGTCGTGTCTGACGCTGCGTTCTTCGCCGAACTGCTGCGTCCCTTCAATAGTCGCCCGCCGGCTGATGCAGGTGGGCATTTTTTGGTGCTGCTGTAAGTTGTTTCTGACATCGCAATCGGCAGGTGGCGGCGGCGGCGGCGGCAACTTGTTGCGCCATTAGAATCCCGGCTTCGTCAAAACGTCACACCAGTTCCGGCAAGGCTGCAACGAGCCGAGGCCGGTCGGGAAGATTCCGAACCGCTACCGCTTTTCGGCAGTCTTCGTCGCACATATCGAGTCTGGAGATCCCGGTCTTATGAATTTTGCTGAAACACAAGCCGACCCGCGTCGCCGCATCATCGGCTTCGGAGCCGTGCTGCTGTTTCATGTGC
>JAYTYH010000342.1:0-1839 GCA_043742485.1 Rhizobacter sp. | reverse complement strand
GCTGTTTCGCGACCTCACGGTGCGCGACAACCTGTTCCTCGCCGTGCGCGGCGTGGCCAGCGGGCGCTTCAGCTTCTGGCGCGCAGGCGCCGGCCACGCCTCGACCGTCGCCACCAATGACCTGCTCGATCGTGCCCGCCTCTCGCACATCGCCGACACGCGCGTTGCCGACCTGGCGCACGGCCAGCAGCGCCAGCTCGAGATCGGCATGGCGCTGGCGGGTGCGCCACGCCTCATCCTGTTCGACGAGCCTGCCGCCGGGCTCTCGCCCGCCGAGCGGCGCGAACTCGTCGCCTTGCTCGCGTCGCTACCGCCGCACATGAGCTACCTGCTCATCGAGCACGATCTCGAGATCGCAATGCGTGCGGCGACGCGCGTGACGGTGATGCACAACGGCCGCGTGCTCAAGAGCGGCACGCCCGACGAAATCGAAAACGACGCCCAGGTGCAGGCGATCTACATGGGCGGCAAACACTGATGTCCACACGCGCCGACCCGAATGCATCGCGGCCCCGTGGGCCGGTGCTCGCGATCGAGCACCTAGACGTCCACTACGGCCGCGCCCATGTGCTTCAAGGCGTGAACCTGACGCTGGATCGCGGCGTGCTGGCGATCGTCGGCCGCAATGGCATGGGCAAGACGACGCTGTGCAACGCGATCACCGGGTTGATTCCGTCCACCGGCAGCATCAAGCTGTTCGGCACTGAGATCCGCGGCATGGCGCCGCACCGCATCACGCAGCGCGGTATCGCCTACGTGCCGCAAGGCCGGCGCGTCTGGCCCTCGCTCAGCGTCGACGAGACCTTGCGCCTGGTCGCGCCGCACAGGCGCGACGCCGAACGCATTTACGCAATGTTCCCGCGCCTGGCCGAGCGCAAGAGCAACGGCGGCGCGCAGCTTTCCGGCGGCGAGGCGCAGATGCTGGCGATCGGCCGCGCCCTGCTGCTCGAGCCCAAGCTGCTGGTGATGGACGAGCCGACCGAAGGCCTCGCGCCGATGATCGTCGAGCAAGTCGTCGAGGCCCTGCGCGGGCTGGCCGCCGAGAGCGAGATCGCGGTGCTGTTGATCGAGCAGAACTTGGGCGTGGCGATCGACGTCGCCGATCGCATCGGGGTCATGGTCAACGGGCGCATCGCCCATGAGATGGCGGCCGCCGAGCTGGGCGCCGACCGCGAGTTGCAGGAGCGTCTGCTCGGCTTGCGCTCCGGCGGTGGCGGCGAGGCGATCGACGCGCCGTCTGCGGCCGCCGACGATCAGGCGCTGGCGCAGGTGTTTACAGTGCGTCGCGCCCACGGCGACGGTGCGCCGTCGATGGCCGATCTCGTGCCGGGCACCGTGCGCGGCTACACACGCTGGAACGCCGGTAGCACGACGGCGCCGACCGCCGACATCGTGCGCTTCGCGCCTCCTGCCACGGCCACGGCCACGGCATCGGCGCCCGGCCCCGTGGCATCCGCCCGCCCGGTGTTCGACTTCCCAGTCGCCGCGACCAGCGTGCGCGCCGCCTACGTGGCCGGGACCTTCGACACCAAGGGCCGCGAGTTGTTCTTCCTGCGCCAGTGCCTGGAGCGGCGTGGCCTGCGCGTGGTCACGGTCGACCTCTCGACCTCGGGCAAGACCTCGCCGGCCGGCGTGCACCCGCGCGAGGTCGCGCGCCACCACCCGCAGGGCGAATCGGCGGTATTCAGCAATGATCGCGGCGTCGCTACGTCGGCGATGGCGCTCGCGTTCGAGGCCTTCGTCAAGACGCGGCGCGACCTCGGCGGCATCATCTCCGCGGGTGGCTCCGGCGGCACGTCGATGGCGAGCCAGGGCATGCGTGCACTGCCGATCGGCTGC
>JAYTYH010000341.1:0-4071 GCA_043742485.1 Rhizobacter sp. | reverse complement strand
CTCGTAAGCGCCCGGCGCCGCTGCGTCTTGCGCTGTGCTGCGGCCGACAACGGCGCGAATGCTTGCCGCCAATTCCGCCGTGACGCGCTCGTCGGCGTCGATCGCGAAGACCCAGCGCCCGGTCGCATGGTCGAGGGCACGCTGCTTCTGCAGGCCGAAGCCGGGCCAGTCGGTCGTGGTGACGACGGTGGCGCCGAAGCGGCGGGCCCGCTCCGCGGTGTCGTCGCTGCTTTGCGAGTCGACGACGATCCATTCGTCGGCGAACGCCACCGAAGCCAGACAGGCATCGATGTGGGCCGATTCGTTCTTCGTGATGACGATGACCGAGAGCGTCGCGGAGGGCAGGCCGTCTCGTTGCATGGGCGGTCAATTGTAGGCAGCGACCCCGCCCAGGCCCGGCCGATAATGCCCGCCCATGCCCGCGCTTTCGCCGCTGCGTGCGCGCCTCGCGCGCATCGTCCCGTTCTTTCGCAACAGCCGGCGCGGCTTCGTCATCGGCTTCCTCGGTGCCGCTGTCGGCGCGGCCACCGAGCCGATGATCCCAGCTCTGCTGAAGTGGTTGCTCGACGCGATCCAGCGCGGCGGTGGCGTGCCGTTGTGGATCGTGCCCGTCGCGGTCATCGGCCTGACATTCGTGCGCGGCACGGCCGGATTCGTGGCCCAGTACGGCATGTCGTGGGCGGCCACGCGCGGTGTGCTCGAACTGCGCACCGCCATGTTCGCCCGCCTCCTCGACGCCGAGCCGGGGCTGTTCTCGCGCAACATGTCGAGCAACCTCATCAACACCGTCACGTACGAGGTGCAGAACGGCGCGACCCAGCTTGTCTACGCCCTGCAGGACCTGGTACGCGATTCGCTGATGCTGGTGGCGATGCTGGCCTATCTGCTGTATCTGAACTGGCAGCTCACGATCGTGGTGGCGGTGCTGATGCCGGCAGTGACACTGGTGATGCGCTTTTACAGCAAGCGTCTGCATCGCTTCACCGTCGAAAGCCAGAAAGCCACCGACGAGCTCGCCTACGTGGTCGAGGAGAACGTGATGGCGTGGCGCAGCGTGCGGCTGCATGCCGCCGGGGCGGCGCAGGCGAACCGCTTCCACGGCGTCAGCGAGCGGCTGCGCCGGGTCTCGCTCAAAGCAGTGATCGCCGCCGCCACGATGACGCCGCTGACGCAGGTGATTTCCTCGGTGGCGCTGGCGACGGTGATGACGATCGCGCTCTGGCAGAGCGGCCACGACAAGACCACCGTCGGCGCCTTCATCGCCTTCATCGTCGGTCTGATGCAGCTGATTTCGCCGATCAAGCACCTGGCCGAGATCTCGGCGCCGATCACGCGCGGTCTCGCCGCCCTCGAACGCGGCGTCAAGCTGATCGGCGAAACGCCGGCAGAGCGCGGTGGCAGCTTCGACCCCGGCCGCGCGGTCGGCCGCATCGAGATCGCGGCCGTCGGCGTCGCCTACCGCAGCGACCAGGACCCGGCGCTCGACTGCATCACACTGCACCTGGAGCCCGGCGAGACGATCGCGCTCGTCGGCCCGTCGGGCGCCGGCAAGACGACCATCGTCAACCTGCTGCCGCGCTTCATCGCGCCGACCTCGGGCCGGATCTCGCTCGACGGCGTCGATCTCGCCGACTGGGACGTCGCGGCACTGCGGCGCCAGTTCGCGCTCGTCAGCCAGGACGTCTCGCTCTTCAACGACAGCGTCGCCGCCAACGTCGCGCTCGGTGCCGCGGTGCAGCCGGAGCGGGTGCGCGAGGCGCTGCGCGCGGCCAACCTGCTCGACTTCGCCGAAGGCCTGCCGCAAGGCATCGACACCATCGTCGGCCACAACGCCAACGAGCTGTCCGGCGGCCAGCGCCAGCGCCTGGCGATCGCCCGCGCCATCTACAAGGACGCGCCGATCTTGATCCTCGACGAGGCAACCTCGGCGCTCGATTCAGAATCGGAGCGGCTCGTGCAGCAGGCGCTCGAGACGCTCATGAAGGGCCGCACCAGCCTCGTGATCGCACATCGCCTCTCGACGATCGAGCGCGCCAGCCGAATCGTCGCGCTCGATGCCGGCCGCGTCGTCGAGCAAGGCACGCACGTCGAGCTTCTTGCCGCCGGCGGCCTTTACGCCCGCCTCCACTCGCTGCAATTCAGAACCTGATCGAGGATCCGACCCATGACCGACGCCATCACCTCGCCACCGATCAGCCGCTATCCCGTGCCGGCCCTCGCCGACCTTCCCGACGACATCCGCGCCAAGATCCTCGCGGTCCAGGAAAAGGCCGGCTTCGTGCCCAACGTGTTCCTCGCCTTCGCGCACCGGCCCGCCGAGTTCCGCGCCTTCTTCGCGTACCACGACGCGTTGCTGCTGCGCGAGGCGGGTCTCACGAAGGGCGACAAAGAGATGGTCATCGTCGCCACCAGTGGTGCCAACGGCTGCCTTTACTGCGTCGTCGCCCATGGCGCCCTGCTCCGCATCTACGAGAAGAAGCCGCTGCTTGCAGACCAGGTGGCGGTGAACTATCGCAAGGCCGACATCACGCCGCGGCAAAAGGCGATGCTGGCTTTCGCGATGAAGGTCTGCGACGACTCGGCTGCGCTCGGCGACGACGATTTCGCGGCGTTGCGCGAACACGGCTTCAGCGACGAAGACGCCTGGGACATCGCCGCCATCACCGCCCTTTTCGGCCTCTCGAACCGGATGGCCAACTTCACCTCGATGCGGCCGAACGACGAGTTCTATCTGATGGGGCGCGTGCCGCGCAGCAGCTGACCGCCGGGCGCCGACGATCATGCACGCCTGGCGCATGTGGCGCTGCGGCCGCCACCCGGTGCACGGCTTGCCGTTCGAGGCTGCTGTGCCGAACGAGCTCGCCGCCGAGTGGGCCGCACTGCCTGCGCGGGCGCGGCGCTCGCGCCTGCGCCATGCACTGCAACGCGATCTCGCGCTGCTGCTCGCTGGCCAGTCGGGGCGCTGCGTCGACCGTGCCGCGACGATGCCGCGCAAGCTGCTGTGGATCTTCAACTGGACGACGATCGGCGACGCGTTGATGGACCTCGCCGCCCGCGCCAGCATCCCCGACGGCGTCGAGGTCGACCTGTGCATCGCCGCACCGCTGGCGCCGCTCTTTGCCGCCTCGGGCGCGTTTGGCCGCGTGTTCAGCAACCCCGATGAAGGCGCCGGCGACTACGACTTCGTGCTGGTGCACGAGCTGAACACGCACACGATCCGGGCCAAGGGCAAGCTCTGGCCGCGAGCCGGCTTCGCGCCCGTTCTCAACTGCTCGATGGGCGAGCGCTTCGCTCGCACGTCCTACTGCGACGCCCGCGTTCGCCACGTGCTCGGCCTGGCCGCAGCCGAGCCGCCCGCGCCTCGCCTCGACCTCGGCGAGCCGGGCCCGCGGACGGCGGCGTTCGAAGTCGCCGTCGCACTCGGCGCGCGCGACCCGCGACGTCGCTACCCGCACTGGCACGCGTTGCTGCCGGCACTCGCCGCGCAGTGGCCCCTCCACGCCCCGCCGTTGCGCTTCACGCTGCTCGGCAACGACAACGCGACGAGCGACGCGGCGTCGATCGCGCCGGCGTTCGTCGCGGCGCGTTGCCGCAACCTGGTCGGCCAGACCGGTCTGCTCGACGCGGCCTACGTGCTCCGCGATGCCGATGCGTTTCTCGGCACCGACGGCGGGCTGATGCACGTCGCGGCAGCGCTCGGCCGGCCCGGCGTCGGCCTGTTCGCCGGCATCGACCCGGCCTACCGGCTCGCCAATGCGTCGCCGATGCGCGGGCTGGTTGCCGGCGCGATGGCACAGCACGCATGCGCCGCCGTCGAGGCCGAGTTCACGGCCGCATGCGCCCCGGCCGTCGAAGAGCGGGCCGGGACGAACCTCACAGCCGGCGTATCTCCACGCCGGTGATCGGCTGCCGCAGCGCCTGGGCAACGGCCGATGCGATCTCCTCTGGCGCGATGGCGCTCACCTCGCGAGGGTGGTAGAGCGCGAAGCTGCGATTGGCGGCGGTGAGCCGGTACGACGGATCGATGCGCTCGGCAAAGAGCGAGACGGTGGGCGTGGCGGCGGCGTGAGC
>JAYTYH010000340.1:0-3795 GCA_043742485.1 Rhizobacter sp. | reverse complement strand
GCCCGGAAACCTGGCCTCGGCCTGCAGCCGCGCCACGACCCTCGCCGGCTCGCCTTCGGCGCAGGCGACGTTGAGCTCGGGTGTCGAGAAGCTCGTCGGCAAGGCGTTCAGCACCGCGCTCGGGTCGGCGCTGGTGCTGACGATCTCGAGCAGCCGCGCCGCCGTGTAGGTGGCGTCGTCGAAGCCGTACCAGCGCTCGCCGAAGAAGATGTGGCCGCTCATCTCGCCGGCCAGCGGCGACGCCAGCTCGCGCATCTTGGCCTTGACGAGCGAGTGGCCGGTCTTCCACATCAGCGGCACGCCGCCGGCATCCCGGATCAAGGGCGCCAGGCGCTGCGAGCACTTGACGTCGAAGAGGATGGTGGCGCCGCGCTGGCGCTTGAGTACATCGCGCGCGAACAGCATCAGCTGGCGGTCGGGATAGATGATGTCGCCGCCCTTGGTGACGACGCCGAGGCGGTCGCCGTCGCCGTCGAAGGCGAGGCCGAGCTCGGCGTCGCCGCTGCGCACGAGCGCGATCAGCTCGGCCAGGTTCTCGGGCTTGCTCGGGTCGGGATGGTGATTCGGGAAGTCGCCGTCGACCTCGGAGTAGAGCTCGCGCACGGTGCAGCCGAGCGCTCGCAGCACGCCCGGGGCCGAGGCGCCGGCGATGCCGTTGCCGGAGTCGACGGCGATGGTCATCGGCCGCGCCAGCGTGCAGTCGCCGGCGATGCGGGCCGAGTATTCGGCGCCGATGTCCATCGTGGCCGAGCGGCCGTGCCCGACGGCGTAGTCCTCGGCTTCGATGCGGTGGCGCAGGCGCTGGATCTCGTCGCCGTAGATGGCGCGGCCGGCCAGCACCATCTTGAAGCCGTTGTAGTCCTTCGGGTTGTGGCTGCCCGTGACCTGGACGCCGCTCGAGCAGCCGTGGCGGCCGCGGGTGGCGGCGACGTAGTACAGCATCGGCGTCGTCACGGCGCCGAGATCGACGACGTCGAGGCCGGTCGAGACCAGGCCGCGGATCAGCGCCGCGGCCAGCGACGGTCCGGAGAGCCTGCCGTCGCGGCCGACGGCGACGGCACGCTCGCCCTCGGCCAGCGCGGCACTGCCGAAGGCCCGGCCGAGGTGCTCGGCGAAGGCTTCGTCGATCGTCGTGTCGACGATGCCGCGGATGTCGTAGGCCTTGAAGACGGAAGCGTGGACGTGCATGGGGACAAAGGCGCGACGAGGAGCAAAAGTCATTGTAGGGAGCGGTCTGCGGACATCGTTCAAGCTCCGCGACCGGCGCGCGTGGCGACGCGCGGTCGCCGGCCGTCGACCTTGCCGTCGATCCGTCGCATGGCGCCGTCGCAGCGGCGGCCCGTTCGTACACTGGCCGGCATGACAACCAAGGAGATGCTCGGACAGTCCTGGCGCGCCTGGCTGACCCGCGCCGCGCAGCCGGGCGGCCGCTGGTGGCTGGCGCCGATGTGGACGCTGGTCTTCAGCGCCGTGGTGGCGCTTGGCTTCACGCTCGTGATCCGCGTGCCGGGCAGCGCCGAGCAAGGTGGCTGGGCCTGGTACCGCGTCAACCTGATCGTCAGCATGAGCATCGGCTTCGCGGTGCGCGGCGCGATGTCGCTCGCCGACCTCGTGATCGGCCCGGCCCGCGTCATGCGCTGGCCTTCGTGGCTGCGCTCGCTCTACTTTTTTGTGACGGCGCTGGCCGGCGTCGCCGTCGGCTGGCCGCTGGGCGTCTACTGGGGCACCGGTGTCGACCTGCGCTCGCTGCTCGTGGTCGAGCATCCCGAGATGCTGGCGACGAGCGTGATCGTGGCCGTGCTCATCACCGCCCTGTTCGCGCAGTTCTTCGCCTCCAAGGCGCGTCAGATCCGGGCCGAGAACGCCGCCACCGAAGCGCAGCTGCGGCTGCTGCAGGCGCAGATCGAGCCGCACTTCCTGTTCAACACGCTTGCCAACGTGGTCTCGCTGATGGCGACCGACACGGACCGCGCCAAAGTCATGCTCGAGTCGTTCGTCGACTACCTGCGAGCTTCGCTGTCCGGGCTCGGGCACGCCGGCCACACCCTCGGCGACGAGATCGATCTCGTCGAGGCCTACATGCGCATCCTCAAGATCCGCATGGAAGACCGCCTCGACTACGTCATCGACGTCGCACCTTCGCTGCGCACGCTGCCGCTGCCGGCGCTGACGCTGCAGCCGCTGGTCGAGAACGCCATCGTGCACGGGCTCGAGCCGCAGATCGCCGGCGGCAGCATCCGCATCGCCGCGGTGCGGGATGGCCGGGCCCTGCTGATCACCGTCGACGACGACGGCGCCGGCGTCGCCGCTCCCGCCGCTGGCGCCATGCCGAAAAGCGGCAGCGGCACTGCGCTCGTCAACATCCGCCACCGCCTGCGGCAGTCGTTCGGCAGCAGCGCCACCTTGGAGGTCGGGCCTTCGCTGCCGCGCGGCATGCGCGCCAGCCTGCGCCTGCCGCTGGCCACCTGAGCCCGCCGACCATGCCGACCGCCCTCATCGCCGATGACGAGCCGCACCTCGCTGCCTACCTGCGCGACACGCTCGCCAGGGTCTGGCCCGAACTGGCGGTGCTGCACATGGCGCGAAACGGTGTCGAGGCGGCCGAGCGCATCGCAGCGCTGCGGCCCGACTTCGCCTTCCTCGACATCCGCATGCCGGGCCTCACCGGCCTCGAGGTGGCCCAGGGCATAGAAGGCGCGACGCGCGTGGTCTTCGTGACCGCCTACGACGAGTTCGCGGTCGCGGCCTTCGAGCAGCAGGCCTTCGACTACGTGCTCAAGCCGGTGAAGGCGGAGCGGCTGGCCAAGACCGTGGCGCGGCTGCAGGCCGCTGCGGCAATGGCGCCCGCGACCGACGACGCCAGGCTCGCCGAGGTGCTGCGCAGCCTCGTCGCGTCACCGTCCGCCACGGCGCACTTGCGCTTCGTGCGCGCCAGCCAGGGCGAGCTCACGCACCAGATCGACGTCGGCGAAGTGCTCTTCTTCCATGCCGACGACAAGTACACCTGCGTGCGCACGGCAGCCGCCGAGCACCTGATCCGCACCACCATCACCGAACTCGCGGCACAACTCGATCCGGAGCGCTTCGTGCAGATCCACCGCTCGACGATCGTCAACCTCGACCATCTCGCCGGCACCCGCCGCGACGAGCTCAGCCGGCTCTTCGTGCGCATGCGCGGCCACGCCGCCGAGTTGCCGGTCAGCCGCGCCTACGTGCACCTGTTCAAGGCGATGTAGGGCGCGGCCGGCGGCGGCGTCAGCTGTCCCATCCTCCGTCGCCGCCACCGCCGTCGGACGAGCCGCCGGGATCGCTGCCCCAATCGTCGCTGCCGGCGCCGAAGTCGACGCTGCGGTCGGCGAGGTCGGCACCGGCATCGCCGTCGAGGCGGGTCGAGGCGTCAGGGCCGAGGCCGGCGAGGTGGTCGGTGCCGTTGCCGGCGTTGTTGCCGGCGATGCCGCCGTCGTTGCGCCGGTGGAGAAGCTGGTCGACCATCATCCCGGCCGCGAAACCGCCGGCTCCGGCCAGGCCGGCCCCGAGCAGGCCACCGCCTCGCGCTGCCGCTCCGAACGCACCTGGCACGTTGCCGCCGGGGGTCATGCCGGGCGGCGTGACGCCCGGTCCGTCGTTCGGGTTGCCGTACGGCGAAGAAGCCGTCACCCCGGTGCCGGTCGCACCCGGACCCGCCGCCGAGCTCGGCGCGCGCCGCGACATCAACCGCCACAGCATCACCGCGACGACAGCGAAGCCGGCGCCCCAGAGCCACGACGGAATGCCCGACGACGATCTGACCGGCGC
>JAYTYH010000339.1:0-1685 GCA_043742485.1 Rhizobacter sp. | reverse complement strand
GCGGCGACCAGATCGGCGAGGTCATCCTCGGCCAGGTGCTGACGGCCGGCTCGGGCCAGAACCCGGCGCGGCAGTCGGTGGTGCGCAGCGGCCTGCCGCAGAGCGTGCCGGCACTGACCATCAACGCCGTCTGCGGCTCCGGCCTGAAGGCAGTGATGCTGGCTGCGCAGGCCATCCGCGACAACGACTACGAGATCGGCATCGCCGGCGGCCAGGAGAGCATGAGCATGTCGCCGCACGTGCTGCCCGGCTCGCGCGACGGCCAGCGCATGGGCGACTGGAAGCTCGTCGACACCATGATCACCGACGGTCTCTGGGATGTGTACAACAAGTACCACATGGGCATCACCGCCGAGAACGTGGCGAAGAAGTACGAGATCAGCCGCGAAAAGCAGGACGCATTGGCGCTCGGCTCTCAGCAGAAGGCGGCAGCGGCTCAGGAAGGCGGCCGCTTCAAGGACGAGATCGTGCCATTCTCCATCGCCCAGAAGAAGGGCGACCCGATCGTCTTCGCGGCCGACGAGTTCATCAACAAGAAGACCAGTGCCGAAGCGCTCGCCGGCCTCAGGCCCGCGTTCGACAAGGCGGGCTCGGTCACCGCCGGCAACGCTTCGGGCCTCAACGACGGCGCCGCCGCCGTCGTCGTCATGACCGCGAAGCGCGCCGAGCAGCTCGGCCTGACGCCGCTGGCCCGCATCGCCAGCTACGCGACCGTGGCGCTCGACCCGGCGTTCATGGGCATGGGGCCGGTGCCGGCATCGCAGAAGGCGCTGCTGCGTGCCGGCTGGAAGGCGGCCGACCTCGACCTGCTCGAAATCAACGAGGCCTTCGCAGCACAGGCCTGCGCCGTCAACAACGAGATGGGCTGGGACACCAGCAAGGTCAACGTCAACGGTGGCGCCATCGCCATCGGGCACCCGATCGGTGCCTCGGGCTGCCGCATCCTGGTGACGTTGCTTCACGAGATGGCCAGGCGCGACGCGAAGAAGGGCATCGCCTCGCTCTGCATCGGCGGTGGCATGGGTGTTGCGATGTGCCTGGAACGATGAAGCCCCAACGCTCACTCCGTTCGCTGCCCTCCGAGGGGGCGCGACCGGCCTTGGGACGGCCCGGCGCCCGGCCGTTGCGGTGAGAAAGAAGGTCGCGTACGTCACCGGCGGCATGGGCGGCATCGGCACGTCGCTGTGTCAGCGCCTGCATGCCGACGGCTTTTCTGTCATTGCCGGCTGCGGGCCGAGCCGCGATCACGCGAGGTGGCTGGCCGAGCAGGCCGTGCTCGGCTTCACGTTTCGCGAGTCGGTGGGCAACGTCGGCGATTGGGATTCGACCGTGGCCGCCTTCGCAAAAGTACGGGCCGAGCACGGTCCGGTCGACGTGCTCGTCAACAACGCCGGCATCACCCGCGACGGAATGTTCAGGAAGATGACGCGCGCCGACTGGGATGCCGTGATCGAGACCAACCTGACGAGCCTGTTCAACGTCACCAAGCAGGTCATCGACGACATGGTCGAGAAGGGCTGGGGCCGCGTCATCAACATCTCGTCGGTGAATGGCGAGAAGGGCCAGTTCGGGCAGACCAACTACTCGGCGGCCAAGGCGGGCATGCACGGCTTCACGATGGCGCTGGCGCAGGAGGTGGCGAGCAAGGGCGTGACGGTGAACACCGTCAGCCCGGGCTACATCGC
>JAYTYH010000338.1:0-2481 GCA_043742485.1 Rhizobacter sp. | reverse complement strand
GGCGCTGCGGCCGAAACGGCATTCCACGATGAACTGAGCACGCGGTCGCGCCGCCGGAGCTCTCCCGCCACCTGGTCGAGCACGCTCGAACCCCAGGATCTGGCGCGCCTCATGGCGGTGATCGAAACGGAACTTCTGCCGACCCTGCTGCGGTCGTATCGACCGGCACAACGAAAGCCTCTGAACGGTTCAGGCCTGGCCTGAAGCTTGCGGTCGTGGGCCCTGCCCGCGAAAGAACGGACCCGTCGGAATCGCCGCCCGTTCACCTCAACGCAACGTCATGGCAAGGATGGTCAACAAGGACAAAGCGTCGCCCCGACCCAAGACGGCGGCGAAGGCGAAGGCGCCGTCGCGCCCGCCGCCAATCGACTCGGAAGCGGGGCTGCAGGCACGGCTCGTCGAGGCACAGGCGACCATGGAGCGCGACTACGCCCGCCTGCGCGAATTCGAGTCACGCTACCGGCATCTGTTCGCCGCCACCGCCGAAGCCTTGTTGCTGGTCGACGCGCAAACCCTGCGGGCGCTCGATGCCAATCCTGCTGCATGCGCCCTGCTCGGCCTTGCATCGCAAAAGGTGGTCGGCAGCTCGGTGCTCGCGGTCTTCAATTCGCGCGGCCACGCCGCCCTGGAGTCGATGGTCGCGGAGATGCGGCGTGGCGGCCAGGGCGGCAACCTGCGCGTCGACAGCGCTGCCACCGCCAGGCGCCTGCAGGTGTCGGCGTCGCTGTTCCGGCAGGACGGCGCTTTCGTGCTGCTGCTTCGCCTCGACCCCGCCGATGCTCGGCTCTCGCGCGGCGACCGTGCCGACGCTGGCGACGATTGGGCGCGCTACTGCGCGATAGCGCCCGACGCCCTCGTCCTCACCGACCTGGCCGGCAAGGTGATCCAAACCAACGCCGCTTTCGCCGAACTCGTGCAGGTCGCGACGGAGCGGCAGATCCGCGGCGAATCGCTCGGGCGCTGGCTCGGCCGCACCAGCGTCGACCTCGGCGTACTGATCACCAATCTTCGCCAGCGCGGCAGCCTCAAGCTGTTCTCGACCAACCTGCGCGCCGAGCACGGCGCACTCACGGAGGTCGAAATCTCCGCAGCGCTGGTGACGATGGACAAGCAATCCTGCCTCGGCTTCACGATCCGCGACGTCGGTCGGCGCCTGCTCGGTGGCAGCCATTCGCGCGACGACCTGTCGCGGTCGGTGAGTCAGCTGGCCGAGCTCGTCGGCCGGGTGCCGATGAAGGAAATCGTTGCCAGCACGGCTGCGCTGATTGAAAAGATGTGCATCGAGGCGGCGCTGCAACTCACCCGCGACAACCGCGCCGCCGCCGCCGAACTGCTCGGCTTGTCGAGGCAGACCCTGTACGTGAAGCTGCGCCGCTACGGGCTCGGCGACACCGAGGCCGAGAACGCCACCGACAATTAGCTGCTGTTTGTCGCTACGCCGTGGCGAGGCTGCTGCGGCCGCCGCCGAGGGTGCTGAATGTGGCGAGGATGTTCGGCGTCTTCTCGGGGTTGAGATGGAGGTCGTCGAGCAGCGCCGGGTCAGCGATCGAAAAACCGTCGACCAGGGCTTCGTGCTGGTGGTCGCGATGCGCGAACTGCATGTGCCAGTCGTTGAACAGGCGCACCGGGATCGGCTGGTCGGCAAGGACGACGAGGTCGCGGTGCCGGGTGTCGCGGCGGATGCTGTTCCAGACCTTGCCGAGGGAGACGTTGTCGCCCTCGAGCCACTGGAAGAAAAAGCCACGGTCGTAGACGATCAGCCCCGACAGGTCGAGCACCTCGTTGCGGCGGCGAGCGTGAGCAAGAAGATAAAAAAGGTCGAGGTCCGCCTGCGGCACGACTGCGCGGCTTCTGTAGATGACGGCAGACAAGCTGCTCATGCTCGAATTGTTCGCTTTCTGACCGTGTCGTCGGACGACGGTATTGGTGTCAACCCAAGTTGACGCGATTCTATGTCAAGTGCGAAACTCATCGAACGATGGCACGACCAAAGTTATCCGCGGTTGCCGAACTGCTGAAGCCGATCACCTGGTTTCCTCCGATGTGGGCCTTCGGTTGCGGCGTCGTCGCCTCGGGTCTGCCGATCGGCGAGCGCTGGCCTATTGTCGTCGCCGGCCTCGCGCTCGCCGGACCGCTCGTCTGCGCCACCAGCCAGGCTGTAAACGATTGGTTCGATCGTGAGGTTGACGCGATCAACGAACCGCAGCGGCCGATTCCGTCGGGCCGCATCCCCGGCCGTTGGGGCATCCGGATCGCGATGGGCTGGACGGTGCTGTCGCTGGCAGTCGCGACGCTGCTCGGTGTCTGGGGCTTTGCCGCCGCCGCGTTCGGGCTCGCGCTGGCCTGGGCCTACAGCGCGCCGCCGCTGCGCCTGAAGTTGAACGGCTGGTGGGGCAACGCCGCCTGCGCACTCTGCTACGAAGGCCTGGCATGGGCGACCGGTGCGGCCGTCATGGCGGGCGGCCGGTTGCCGGGCATGGA